>JAUNVH010000025.1 GCA_030537765.1 Tissierellia bacterium
TTCTCGCAAATTTTAGAGCAGATAGTTTTCTAAAAGTTTTAAAACTTCATTTGCCGTTATATATAAATTCAATTCATTTTTAATCTCTGCACTTCCCGGCATAGATTTAATATATTGCTGAATATGCTTTCTCATTTCCAAAACAGCTCGTTTTTCGCCTTTTAGATCGACACCTAAGAGCATTTGTTTTTTTATTGTTTTAAATATTTTCTCTCCATTTGCTTTAGTGTAATCCAAATTGTTTATTGCGCAGTATATTTCTTCGAATATAAATGGATTTCCAATAGCGCCTCTAGCAATAGCTACTCCTGCACAGTTTGTCTGATCGATCATTTCGAAATAATCTTTTGCACAAAAAACATCCCCATTGCCTATTACGGGTATATTTACACTTTCTACAATTTCTTTTATTGCTCTTTTATTGGCCCGACCTTTATAGTATTGTTCCCGCGTTCTGCCATGGACAGTAATTGCTTTTGCTCCTGCGTTTTCAGCCATTTTTGCAAATCCAATATAGTCTTTAAATGATTCGATTCCTATTCTCATTTTTATTGTGACGGGAACTTTCGATTTTTTTACTGCTTCATTTATTATTCTATCTGAAAGTTTCATGTCTTTTAAAAGCGCTGATCCCTCATTATTTTTTACAATTTTTGGTGCGGGGCAACCAAAGTTGATATCGATTAATTTTATATATTTTAGTTCATTCAAATGTCTTTCGATAATATCTCCTATAATTTTTGGATCTGAACCAAATATTTGAACGGCTAAATTCTTTTCTTCACTATTTGATTTTAAGTATTGTAACGATTTTTTATCATTATAGGATAGTGCCTTTGCGCTGATCATTTCTGTATGCGTAAGACCAGCATGAAATTGTTGGCATATAAGTCTAAAAGGCAGGTCGCTATAACCTGCCAAAGGTGCTAATACTGCATTGTTTTTAAATTCTAATTTATCTATTTTCATTTCTTTATATTCTTCTTATATATCATATTTAAGCCTTCTAGAGTTATTAGTCTGTCGACTTTTTGAATATATTTGCTCTTTGGCTCAAACATTCTCGCAAATCCTCCTGTGGATATTACTTTGACTTCATCTTTATTAAGTTTTTGTTCCTCGATTATCTTTTCTATTATATAATCTATTGTCCCAGCAATTCCATGATAAAGGCCGGCTTGAATACTTTCAACTGTCGTCGTTCCAATAATTTTATCTGTTTCTAAGATTTCAATCTTTGGGAGCTTGGCAGTTCTTGTAAATAGTGCGTCTGCGCTTATTTGTACGCCGGGCATGATTAAGCCTCCTTCATAATTGCCACCTTTACTTATATAACAAAATGTTATCGCTGTTCCCATGTCGACTAGAATAAGTGGCGCTCCGTATTTTTCATAACCGGCAACTGCATTTACAATTCTATCAGCGCCTACTTCTTTTGGATTGTCATATTTTATATTTATACCAGTCTTAGTTCCTGGCCCTACTATTATGGGTTCTATTTTAAAATATTTTCTAATAGAATTTGGCAATGTGTGCATCAAAGGCGGTACTACCGATGATATTATTGCATTGCTTATGTCTTTATTGGCAATTGAATGCAAACTTAGAATATTTGTAAATAGCATTCCATACTCATCATTTGTACGCTCTTTTATCGTTGCTATGCGCCAATTTCCTAAAAGTTTATCTTCGTCAAAAACTCCAAATACAATATTAGTATTTCCTACATCTATTGCAAGTAACATTTATTCACCTCTTTTTATATCTCATAACTCCTCTAACTATGCCCAATGTAATTAATGCTGCAACTATTGATTCGGGTATACCATTTGTTATAATTATTCCCAATATAAATTTTTTTGCAAATGCTGGATCTTGTCCAATACTTATCATATACCTTTCAGCATATAGTAGATAAATCATGCCCATTACCAATATGCTATTAGTTAAAGAGCCTGCTACTGCAGAAGATGCAATGGCTATTGGCGATTTTTTATCTTTTAGTGCTAAAGAGATAAATTTATACACGTATGAACTCACAAGTCCAATCATAATTCTTGGAAAAATAGAAACGAGTGGATTTAATAAAACATAAAAAGTTATAGTCGGTCGCAAAATTGCATTGACAAGCGAAGTTATCCCAAATATCAATCCTACGAGTGCGCCCGTAAGTGGCCCCTCAAGTATTCCAGCAATTATTACGGGGATATGCATAATAGTTGCGTTCATAGCTCCTAGCGGAATAAATCCTAGTGGTGTTACAGCTAAGACAATCGTAATTGCCCCTAAAAGAGCTGTAATAGTGAGCTTTTTAGTATTCATTTTATTCATTTTTTCTCCTTTCGCTCCACCTCATTAAATGATGGCGGTCGATATTTTAAATGTTCCAAAATAATTATATTGATTTTTTAAAATAAATTCAAGCCAATTTCTTCTTCTTTTAAAGCAATAGCTTTTTCATATACAGAAATTAAACGCTGACCAATGTTTTCAATACGCTTTTCAGCAGCTTTATTATAGCCTGCTTCGGTCAAATCAGGAAGCTCTTTATTTATAATTTTCTTTATGATATTTTCAAAATCGTCTACAGTATTTGCCTTATATATATTTTCGCCATTTTGAAACCAATCTTTATAAATTGGTATATCTCTTATAACAGTTGGAGTACGAGAAGCTAAAGCCTCTAGCAATACAATGCCTTCTGTTTCTTCATGCGTTGGAAATAGATAAACATTAGCAGCCTTATAGGCAATTCTAATTTTTTCTCTATCTATATATCCAGGCATATAGAGATTGTTTGGCCTCTCTTTAATTTTATTTCTAATATCTATTGGCAATAAAAATTCGTCAATCTGTCCAAACCAATAAAATTTATAGTCTGGCATTCTCTTGGCAAGCTCTATGTAATCCAATATTCCCTTTCTCTTTATGGGAAGTCCAACTGCCAAAATCATTTTATCATCAGGTTTTAAGCCCAGTGTTGATCTGAAATTTTTTACTTCATCATCTGTGGCATGCCAAAAGTTTAAATCTATGCCATTAGATACAACTTCTACTGGCACTTTTAATCCGTAGTTTAAGATGAGCTTTTTTGAATATTCAGTAGGCGTTATTACAATCTGTCCTGAATTATAACAAGCTATAAGCCATTGTTTAAAAAGAGGAGCAACTGTATTTGAGCCCACGAAGCTGTCTTTAAAATCTTCTTCTGTAGAATGCGCATGATAGACAACGGGAATCTTTGCTTCTTTGCAACGCATTGCAAGCATAAACGATTCTGGAAATATTGTATTGATATGTGCTAAAGTATATTCTGACTCACTATCAAGTGTATATTCTATTCCCACCGATTCTAAAGCCATCATCTGATGCTTTATTGCTCTGCCAACTCCACTTTTTGCAATCTGTTTTTCAAAACCACTATGTAAATAGACTTTCATAATTCCTCCATAAAAGAATAGGCGGAAAATTCATTTCCGCCCATTAATACTATTCCTTATTTTCGTTTAGCGCTTCTTTTGCCTCATCAGATATATACTGTTCAATCTTATCATCTTGACTTTCATCATGTTCAAATGGAGGCAATTCTTCGCCGGCAATCAATGCATTAAATTCTTTTGCATCTAAAGTTTCTCTTATCAATAGTTCGTCTGAAACTTTTAATAAAACATTCATATTTTCTTTTAACAGTTTTTTAGCAGTATCGTAGGCATTGTCGATTAAGGATTTAACTTCTGCATCAATCTCTGCTGCGACTTCTTCAGAATAGGATCTAGCTTTTCCAATATCTCTGCCTACAAAAACATGGTCATCGTCTGTGCCAAAATTTATTGGCCCAAGTCTGTCGCTCATTCCATAATGAGTAACCATTGCCCTTGCCATTGCAGTGGCTCTTTGTATATCGTTCGAAGCTCCTGTAGATATATCTTCAAGCACTAAACTTTCGGCCACTCTGCCGCCCAAAAGTGATACTAATTCATCTTGCATTTGCCTTTTTGTCATATAAGACATATCGTCTTCTGGAATATATGCTGTAAATCCGCCTGCCCCACCTCTGGGGATAATTGTTATCATATGAACCGGCATTGCATTTTCAAGTTTTGAAGACACCACGGCATGTCCAGCTTCATGAACCGCAGTGAGTCTGCGTTCTTTTTCGCTAACTACTCGCGATTTTTTTGCAGGACCTGCTTGCACTTTAATTGAAGCTTCTTCTATATCCTCATTATTAATTTTTTTACGATTAAATCTGGCTGCTAAAAGCGCCGCCTCATTTACGAGATTTTCTAGATCGGCAGGTGTAAAGCCAGGCGTTCTTCTGGCGACTGTCTGAAGATTGACATCTTCTTCTAATGGCTTATTGCGTGTATGCACTTTTAAAATTGCCTCTCTGCCTCTGACATCGGGCTTTCCAACATATATTGTTCTGTCAAATCTTCCCGGTCTTAATAATGCAGGGTCCAAAATATCCGCCCTATTAGTTGCAGCCATTATAATTACGCCTTCATTTTCTGAAAATCCGTCCATCTCGACAAGCAATTGGTTTAGCGTCTGTTCTCGCTCATCATGTCCGCCTCCAAGACCTGCACCTCTGCGTCTTCCAACTGCGTCAATTTCGTCTATAAAGACGATACATGGCGCATTCTTTTTGGCATTTTCGAACAAATCTCTAACTCTGCTTGCGCCGACACCTACAAACATCTCTACAAAATCGGAACCTGATATTGTAAAAAATGGCACTCCAGCTTCTCCTGCTACCGCCTTAGAAAGATATGTCTTTCCAGTTCCAGGTGGTCCAACCATCAATATGCCTGTCGGTATTCTTGCTCCCAATTCTGTATATTTTCTTGGGCTTTTTAAAAAGTCTACAATTTCGGCAAGTTCTTCTTTTTCTTCTTCTAGTCCAGCAACTTCCTTAAAAGTAACGAGTCTTTGATCGCTTTCTTTATGCATTTTTGCCCGCGATTTTCCAAAATTCATATTTTGCTTTGCCCCACCTTGCAGCTGTTGCATTAAGAAAAACATCAGACCTCCAAAGAGCAGTACCATCACAATTGTTGAAAATATATCTCCAATCCATGAATTAGTAGCCACAGGAGTTGCGCTCATTGTGATTAGATTAGATTCTACCTTTTCTTTTAAATAGCTGTCATAGAATGTATAACGAAGCTCATCTGCCAAAAATGATTTATATTTAGCTCCGTCTTTCGTCTCTGCATAGACATTGGCACCATTGAATTGAATATTTTTGACTTTATCTTGTTGAATAAGTTCTATCAATTCTGTATTGTCAATCTCGCCAACCTTATCGGTGCCAGGGTTTGCGAGTCTTACGCCAAGATATATTAGTATAAGTAGTAAGACATAGATGCCTATACCACCAAATTTCTTATTCAAGATTCATGCTCCTCTCTGAGTTTATAAAAATGATTATATCACAAAAAATCTATTAAATTCAATTATTTTTGATAAACTTCAGGCTTAAGATAACCAATATATGGTAGATTTCTATACTTCTCAGCATAGTCTAGGCCATATCCGACCACAAAGACATTTGGAATTTCAAATCCAGAATATTTCACATCTACATGATTTTTTCTGCGCTCAAATTTATCTAATAATGTTGCAATTTCTACTGATCTTGCACCTCTTTGTTTTAAATTTTTGGTCAAATAAGATAAAGTCATGCCAGTATCAATAATATCTTCTACAATCAAAACATCTTTTCCAACAACAGAAGAGTCTAAATCCTTTACGATTTTAACTTCGCCAGTGCTTATCGTTTGATCGCCATAAGATGTAACGTCCATAAAATCTAAATTTACAGGCAGATTAATATATCTTACTAGATCGGCAGTAAAAAACACGCCACCTTTTAATATGCAGATAATATATAGATCTTTAGAACTATAATCTTTTGTTATTTTTTCGCCCATTTCTTTGGCTTTTCCTTTGATTTCTTCTTCTGTTAACAGAATTTTCTCAATATCTTTATGCATCATTACCTCCAAATTTAATTTTCAAAAAATTTTTTGTGTTTTTTTCTATTTTAACTTCGTCTGATTTTTTAAATCCTATTATCCAAATCAATTTTTCAGCATCACAAACTATTGGAATAAAATCGCGCATTTCTTTAGAAACTTTTGCATCTATAAAAATGTCTTTTACTTTCTTGGTGCCATTCATCTTTAGCGGTTTAATTTTATCGCCAGCTTTTCGATTTCTAACTCTCAACTGACCTTTGATTTTATCTCTATCTATTATATAAGTATATCTATCAGCAGTTTTTTCAAAACCATTTTTTAATATTTCACATTCTATAAAATTGTCTATCTCTTTGTAATAATTTTTCCCAAGCTTCAATTCAAAATCGAAATTCTTAGATTGAAAATATTCTTTTTTATTAAATACTAAGTTTTCATAATCTTTTAAGACAGTAATTTTTGGAATATTGTTTAACATCTTTCCAGTCTGTAAATTCATAAGTTCTAATATTGAATCCAGATGTTTCGCGGTTATGCCTTCTCTAGTCTTATTTAATTTTTCAATCGCTAAAAATATTAATTCTTTTTTTATGACAATATTTTGTTTTAATAACTCTTTTAAATCTATAGAGATTTTATTATCATCTATAATAGAAATCTCGTCAAATATTTTATTTGCTTCACTTTCTATATAAGAATAGAGTTCATCTGAAATTTTTGAAATCCTAACAATTGATTCTGAAAATGCTGGATTTAATTCTTTAATTTTAGGAATTATTTCTAGTCTCAATTTATTTCTCGTATATAATGACAAGAGATTTGTTGAATCTGTCATATATTTTAAATCATTGTTTTTTAGATAGGCTTCTATTTCTGATCTTTTGCAATCAAGCACAGGTCTTATGATATTATCTCTTTTATAACTAATTCCTTTAAGTCCTCTAATCCCACTTCCACGAATTATTCTTTGCAATACAGTTTCTGCCTGATCGTCAAAATTATGAGCAAGAGCAATTAGGGCTTTATCATATTTTTTTGCAATGCTTTGAAAGAAATTCATGCGCAAAATCCTGCCAGCTTCTTCTTCGGTAATACGATTTTCTTTTGCATAATCTGACATAGATACATGAGTAAAATAAAAATCGTAATCTAAATCATTAGCCAAGCTTTTTGAAAATTCTAAATCCCTATCGGCTTCTTCGCCTCTTAATCCATGGTGTATATGGGTTATTACTATATCAAAATCTAATTGAGCCTTTAGTTTATCTAAAATATGAAGCATAAATACTGAATCGGCTCCGCCCGATATGCCACAAATTAATGTTGAGCCTTTATCTATTAAATTATTCGAAATAATTGTGTTTTTGACTTTAGATTCCATATTGCCTCCAATGAAAAAAAGGTGATAGCTAAACTATCACCGCATACGATTCTCAATCCATATTATTAAAGCGAGTTTGCCTTCCGCCGGCGCCTTTACGATTGTCTCTCAATCTGACATCATCCATGCGCTCATTACTTTCTTTTAGAAACTTGCTAAGTTTGTCTTCAAAGCTCAAATTTGTCTGAGATTTGTCGTCTGACCAATCAAGTTCTGCAGGCTTTTTGGTTTTAGGCTTAGCTTGCTTAATAGAAAGACTGATTTTTCCGTCATCAGTTGCGCTTAAGACCTTAACCTTAACCTTATCGCCTTTTTTCAAGTAATCGTCTATATTTTCAACATATTCCTCCGCAATTTCTGAAATATGAACTAGACCACTCTTGTTTTCAGGCAGTTTTACAAAAGCGCCAAAATTAGTGATGCCACTAACCGTGCCCTCCAATATGGTTCCGACTGCTAGATCCATAAAAAATGTTTTCCTCCTTTAATAATAATCAATATATAATCATAGCATATAGCAATGATAATAAAATGTCAACGAATTTGATTAATTGTCGCCATTTTCATTCTTTTTAATATCGATACTACTTTTATCTTTATCTTTATCGATATATATAATTTCTCTAGGTTTTACCATTCCATAGTCTTCACGAGCTACTCTTTCGATAAATTTTAAGGTGCCTGCTTGATCAATTTCGAGTTCTAGCTGTTCAACTTTTGCATTTAGCTCTTCAATTTTTTGCAAACGCAAATTCTGTTCAGCTTTTAAATTGGAAATTATTTTTTGTTGGTCATAAAATTTTAAAATAGTAAGTAGCAAAAGGACTATTGTGATTATATTAGTAATTTTTAATCCTTTAGTTTTGCTTTTTTTGTTTTTCATAACACACACCTCTAAAACAATTATTGCATGAATTTTTAGTTATTTCAAGCATAATTTGTTCATAATATAAATTTTTAATACTTTAATTTATTTAATATTAATCTGTTATAATACTTATCAATTCTTTAGCATCAGATTTCTTAGGATTTTCTTTAATATCATTAATTTTTGCTTTAATTAGTCTTTCGCCAAAACGTATTTCAATAATATCTCCTATTGCAACTTCATCGCCAGCTTTTGCAATTTTTCCATTTAATGAAACTCTCTTTCCATCACAAGCCTCTTTTGCAACTGTTCTTCTCTTTATAAGTCTTGAAATTTTTAAAAATTTATCTAATCTCATTTTATCTCCTAAAATAAAAATCAGACACGAATGCCTGATTTTCATAAATTACTATTTCTTATTAACAGCTTCTTTAAGAGCTTTACCTGCTCTGAACACGGGAGCCTTTGAAGCCGGGATTTTGATTTTTTCTTCCGGATTTCTTGGGTTTCTTCCTTCTCTAGCTTTTCTGTCTCTCACTTCGAAAGTTCCAAAGCCAACAAGTTGTACTTTTTCTCCCTTTACTAAAGCTTCTTGAACTGATGCTACAAATGAATTCAATGCAACTTCAGCATCTTTTTTGGTCATATTGCTTTTTTCAGCTATACGTGCTACCAATTCCGATTTGTTCATTAATGATTCCTCCTTAAATTTTGTTTATAAAATAAAAAATACTACCTAAATTATAATTTCGCTTCGTTCCAAAGTTTGTCCCAAAGCTCGTATGTTAAATCTTCCAAATTGATATTTTGTTCTTTAGAGATGCTTTCCATTTTAGAAAATCTTTTTATAAACTTCTCGCAAGCAGTTTGTAAAATTTCCTCAGCATCTAAGTTCAAAAACGAACATAATGATACTGTACTGAAAAATAAATCTCCTATCTCTTCTGCAATATTTGCATCTTTTGAAATTGCAGTTTTAACTTCTATCAATTCTTCTGATATTTTATCCAAGACACCGTCTACAGATTCCCAATCAAAGCCAAGTTTCCTCGCCTTTGTAGATATTTTTTGACTGCGAATCAATGCAGGTAAGCCTTTAGTTTTATTCATAGAATCACTGACAGTAGTCTCGTTTTTCTCTATTTTCTTAAGTATATCCCAATTATACAACACTTCTTGAGAATTATCTACATTTATTTCTCCAAAAACGTGTGGATGCCTAAAATATAGTTTATTTACGATTTTAGATATAATATCGTATATATTATAATCGCCAATTTCGGTTGCAATCTGAGCGTGAAAGATAATCTGCATCATCAAATCCCCAAGCTCTTCTATAATTTCATCTCTGTCGTCGTTTTTAAATGCGGCAATTAGTTCATAAGTTTCTTCTGTTAGATTGTTGAGAATTGACATATGAGTTTGCTCGGCATCCCAAGGGCATCCTTTTGGTGCTCTTAATATTTTTATGATTTCTAAAAGATCTGTAAAATCATGCCTCTCTTTGTCAAGCCCTTTAATTGCTGGAATTAAAATCACTGTATAGGGATTTACTATTATATCTCTATCTAGTTCATAAAGCTCTTTCTTTAGTATATCTTCTTTTTCCAAATCATTAGATATATATACTGAATGATTTTCTGGATATAGTTCTAACAATTTTAATTTCAGCTCATTTAAATTAAAATTGTCTTCAATTTGATCTATTATTAAATCATAATTGAGGCTTAAGTTGTTCACATTTATTTCTGCGCAAGAGATTCTTCTATAGTCTTCTGAAAAGAAATTAGCCTTTGCAAGAATCTGTTCGCCAATGCCGCCTCCAGATATTATACTTATATTATTTAATTTACTGAGTCTTTTTGTTACCATGTCTCCCATTGTGGGGGAACCTGGCACGAGATATACAATAGGAGAATTATTTGCCGCTTCTTTTAAGCAATCTACAATACTATCTATTAGCTCATTGTGATCGGCTGCTTTATTATAAATATCATCAAAAGTTTTTATTTTAAAACCTTTATCGATTAAGGATTTTATTAGTGGGTGGTTTGATGTTCTAGTATATAGTGGAAGTTTTTCGTTTATGACTTCCCAAGCTTCGATGCTTAGCTGTTTATATCCTCCAAAACCAATCCCCACAATTTTTATCAGCTGCATATTTTGCCTCCTATAATAAGCATTCTACAATGTATTTGGGCTTTTGTCTACTATAAATTGCATTTTTAGCGAAAAAACCTAGTTTTTATTACAAAAAAGCCTCGATTTTTGAAAATCGAGGCTCAATTTGTTTATTTTCCCCCACTTGATTCGTCTTTATTCTCTTCGGGGTTTTCGTTTTTATCTTCAACTTCCGTGTTGTTTTCAGTTTCAGCTTTGTTTTCTTCAATTTCATTTTTTATAGATTCGGGTTCTTCTTTGAAATCTACAAAAGTTCTCACTACGGATTTTTTTGATAAGTCTTCAATATATTCAGTTAATTTTCTCTGTTTTATAAGTTGAGTAATCTCTTCTTTTGCAGAGTCTAAATCGTCTTTTACTTCAGTCACTTTTATTATATGGAAACCATATTGTGATTCAACTGGCTCTGATACTTCTCCAATTGCTCCTGAGAATGCATATTCTTCAAATTCAGGCACCATCATGCCTCTACTAAAGAAGCCAACATCTCCGCCGCTAACTGCAGAGCCTGGATCTAAGGATACTTCTTTTGCAACTTCTTCAAAATCTTCGCCGTTTTCCAAACGTTTAATAACATTTTTAGCATCTTCTTCAGTTTCAACTAATATATGGCTAGCTTTTACTTTTTTTAGATCATCTTTATTTTCTTCATAATAGCTTTTAACTTCATCATCAGAAACGTCAAATTCATCAAGTTTCTTTTGTACATAATTATCGACAGTTTTTGTGTCTTTAATCATATTCATATAAGTTTCTTTGCTTATTTTTAATGATTCAAGCATATTATTGAATTCTTCTTCGCCAACTTCATTTAAAATTTCATTGACTTCTTCTTCAATTTCTGCATCAGTAGCTTCTAAATTTGCTTTCTTCGCTTCTTGTACCATAGCTTCGTTGACTGCTAGTTGATCCAAAATATTTCTTCTTAGCATTTCGCCTTGTGTCATATCGCTACTTGGATCAAGTTTCTGTTCTAGAGCCTCTTCTCCATAGTACATAACTACTTTATCTCTTTGGATTCTATAATAAGCCTCAAAAATTTCTTCTGAAATAGGCTCTCCATTTACTGTAGCTACTGCTCCTTCAGGCTTATTTTTGCTACAAGCCGTTGCTAGAACTACTAAAATTATTGTAAGTGCAATTAAGCCCACTTTCTTTTTAAAATTCATTATACACATCTCCCTACTATTATTTTAAACAATATTACCATTATACACATCTTTTGGTAATTTGAAAACCTAAAAATTATTTATGAAGTCAAAAGCTTCTGCAATTAGATATTTCTTAATCTTTAATTCCATCTGCGGTGGATTCATTTTAAACTTGAAATTTGAACCATATCTGCCGATTAGTTGATTGATAATTGAAAAATCTAATTTGACATCTTTATCAAATATTAATTTTAGATTATCTTTGTCTCCTATCGCAGATATTATATCGTATTTCATAAGTTTTGTCTTCAAATACGCAAGATCGATTAAATTGCTCACGCTTTGTGGCATATCGGAATAGCGGTCGATTATCTCGTCTATTGTATCTCTGTAATCTTTTTCGTTTTGAATTAGAGAGATTTTTTTATAAATTTCTAATCGCTGCTCTTCTGATTCTATATAATCATTTGGTATATAGGCATCTATATTTATTTCCATATTGAAATCTTCCTTAGTGTCAATCTCTTTGCCTTGGAGTTTATCGACTGCTTGTTTTAAAAATTTGACATATAAATCGTATCCGATAGCATCAATATGGCCATGTTGTCTAGCTCCTAATAGATTGCCGGCTCCTCGAATTTCCAAATCTCTTATGGCAATTTTATAGCCAGAGCCAAATTCTGTAAATTCTTTTATAGCCAAAAGTCTCTTCTCTGCAACTTCTGTCAATTGTTTATTTCTTTCGTAAGTAAAATAGGCATATGCAATTCTATTAGATCTACCGACTCTACCCCTTAGTTGATATAATTGCGCCAATCCAAATCTATCTGCATCAAAAACTATAATCGTATTTACATTGGGAATATCTAGGCCCGTTTCTATTATCGTGGTGCAAATTAATACATCGGCCTTTTTTTCTACGAAATTCATCATAGTATTTTCAAGCGCATTTTCGTTCATCTGCCCATGTGCAATCGCAAATTCTGCCTCTGGTACTAGCTCCATCAGATGAGCGGCCATTTTTGAAATAGTTTCTACTCGATTATACACAAAGTAAACTTGACCATTTCTTCTAATTTCTTTTAATATGGCATCTCTTATCATTTGAGGATTATATTCTGTAACATAAGTCTGTACTGGATACCTTTCGAGAGGTGGTTCATCTATTACAGACATATCTCTAATACCCGACATAGCCATTTGCAAAGTTCTAGGTATCGGAGTTGCAGTCAGCGTCAAAGTATCTACATTTTCTTTTATCATTCTGAGCTTCTCTTTGTGCTTAACTCCAAAGCGCTGTTCTTCATCTATAATTAATAGACCCAAATCTTTAAACTTTACATCATCACTTAAAAGTCTATGAGTTCCAATTACAATATCGACTAAACCTCGTCTTACACCTTCTAAGGTTTCTTTAATTTCTTTTTCTGATTGAAATCTTGAAAGTATTCCAATTCGCATTGGAAATTCTCTAAATCTTTCTATTGCAGTATTATAATGCTGGCGTGCGAGCAATGTTGTGGGAACTAATATTGCAACTTGCTTATTGTCCATTACGGCTTTAAAAGCAGCTCTAAATGCGACTTCAGTCTTTCCATATCCAACATCGGCACAAAGGAGTCGATCCATTGAACGTTCTTTTTCCATATCGGCTTTAATTTCAGAAATACTTTCCAATTGTCCCTCTGTCTCTTCATATGGAAAGCTTTGTTCAAATTGATTTTGCCAATCTGTATCTTTATCAAATTTATGCCCTTTCATCTTCTCCCTTTTGGCATATAGTAAAATTAAATCTTCAGCCATATCTTCTACGGCCTTTTTTACTCTAGTTTTAGATTTTTGCCATTCCACAGAATCTAATTTATGGAGTCTGATATTTGCCTCTTTGCCCACATATTTATGCAAATACTGCATCTGATCTGTTGGTATGAAGAGTCTGTCTGAGCCGAAGTATTCTAGCTTTAAATAATCTCTTTGACTGCCTGCAATTTCAATTTTCTCTATGCCGACATATTTTCCTATGCCATGACTTTCATGAACTATATAATCGCCAGGTTTTAAATCTTCAAAACTAAGATCGCCTCTTTTTTTATCGCGGCGTCTTTTGCGCTTTCCAGAACTATAAATTTCCCTTTGATTTATAACTACAAATTTTAAATCAATATATTCAAAACCGCGCCTTAAACTACCTGTGTCTATTATAATTTGTCCGCTCTTTAATTCTTCAGTGTCGCTTTTTGCAAGGCTTGCTGAAATTCCCAATTGATTTAGATTTTTCTTAAGTCTCATCGCTTTTGATTCTGTACCTGCAAGTATCAACACTTTATAGCCCTTATAGAGATAGTCTTCAATATCGGTCTTAAAATCTTCCATCCTACCATGGTAATTCATTCCGCTTTTCATATTGAAGCTAGATATTGAAGCGGGCTTAAAAAATTTGGAATTTCTTAAAATATTGCTTATTGTGAGCTTTGTTTTGTTTTTCAAACTTTTATAGATATACATTTCGTCAAATCTGACTAATTTATGTTCGGGAAAAACTTCACCTTGCAATGCTAAATCTACTATATATTCATTTGTGTCTTTTAAAACTCTCTCCAATGCATCTTCAAACCTTCTCGGTTCATCAATGATTATAAGTTCTTCTGCTTTTAAATAATCGAGTATCGATGCTTGCTGATGCTCCTTTAAAAATGGATATAGTAATTCACGATTAGGAACTGCCAGTCTTTCTTTTAATTCCTGAGCTATTTCTTTAAATTTATCATCTAGCTTTTGAAAGACTTCTCCTTTTAACTTTGAAGCCTTTAACATTTTATCAATATTCTCAATTATATATGAAACGTCTTCATCTTCAATTAGCATATCTTTTGCTGGAGATATTTCTAATTCGTTTATAGATTCAAAAGATCTTTGACTTAAGACATCAAATTCTCGCAAGCTATCAATTTCTATATCGAAAAATTCAATTCTGACTGGATTTTCCCGATTGACAGCAAATATATCAATCAGTCCACCTCTAGATGAAAACTGTCCTTTACCTTCTACAATATCGACCCTTTCATAGCCTGCATCTACAAGTTTTTGATTTAGCTTCTCAATTTCGATTGATGTATTTAAATTTAAGCTAATACTATTTTTTATAAATAATTCAGGCTTCATAATCTTTTCAGTCAAAGCCTCGGCAGTAGTTATAACTATAGAATCTGATCTATTCAATAGACTATTCATGGCCTCTAGCCTCTTTATCTCTAAATCATTACTCGAAGCTTCCCTTTTATAAAAGAACAATTCCTTGGCAGGGAAATAATAAATATTTTCGCAGCCTAAATTTTTCATATCGTCATAGATCGAGCGCGCTTTAATATCATCATATGCCACTAATAATTTGTTTCCTGAAAGATTTTCGCCCAAGCTGAAGACAAACTGAGCTAATACTTCATCTATAATTCCTTGAACGCTAACAGTATTTAGACCATTTTCTATATCTTTTATAATATTTTTATATGCTTTTAAATTGAGCATTATTTTAGATAAATATTTTTTCATAACTACCTCGTCATAATTTTTAAAAACTAAATCTAAAGGCGAGCTTAGCTCGCCAAAATCAATTATATTTATTCATTGCATAATCTGTGCCATTTTTAATAATATCGATACAAGCCTTTGCTGCAATTTCAATAGTCTTATCGATTTCTTCTCTCTCCGACTTTGAAAATTGTGACAACACATAATCAGCCAAGTCCATAAATTGATGCTTGCCTATACCAATTCTCAAACGCGGAAAATCTTGACTATTAGTTCTTGAAATAATAGATTTCATTCCATTATGAGTGCCAGCGCTCCCTTTTTTTCTGATTCTAAGTTCTGAAAATGGAATATCTACATCATCATATATTACAATCACATTTTGCAACGGCACTTTGTAAAAATTTATTGCTTCAATCAATGCATCACCGCTCAAATTCATAAATGTGGTGGGCTTCATAAGCAAAACTTTTTCGCCAGCGATATGAGTCATTTCTGTTAAAGATTTAAATTTTATGCGATTTACTTTTATCTTCAAATCCTTTGCCAATTTATCGATCGTCATAAATCCCACATTGTGACGCGTGTTTTCATATCTTGCACCTAGATTACCAAGTCCGCATATTATATACATTTATACCTCAAATCAATCAAAGACTACGCTTATAGATTCATTATAATGTATTCTCTTAACGGCAGTTGCAAATAGATCTGAAACACTTACTACTTTGATTTTGCCGTCAGATTTTTCTTTCGGTAGAGGAATTGTATCGGTAATTATAAATTCTTCAATTTCTGAATTTTCAATTCTTTCAACGGCTTCGCCTGAAAGTACGCCATGCGTTGCACAGGCATAGACAGCTTTTGCTCCTTTTGCTTTCAAAGTCTCAGCCGCTTTTACCATTGTTCCGCCTGTATCTATAATATCGTCTATCAAAACGGCTCGTTTTCCTTTAATATCTCCAATAATATTCATAACTTCTGAAACATTGGGTTTTGGTCTTCTCTTTTCTATAATTGCTATTGGAAGATTTAAATGGTTTGCAAAATTTCTTGCTCTAGTAACTCCACCTAAATCGGGGCTCACAATTACACATTCTGGATCTTTTTCTACAATGGGTTCAAAATATTCACTAAGTCTATGACCAGCAGTCAAATGATCTAGTGGAATATCAAAAAATCCCTGAATTTGACCTGCATGTAAATCCATTGTCACAACGCGATCGGCTCCAGCTGCAGTTATTAAATCAGCAATTAATTTTGCAGTAATAGGCTCTCTTGCCTTTGTCTTTCTATCTTGTCTTGCATATCCATAATATGGAATAACAGCATTTACTCGTCCTGCAGATGCTCTCTTTAATGCATCTATAATAATTAAAAGCTCCATCAAATTGTCATTTACAGGACTGCAAGTTGGCTGAATTACAAATACATCGCTGCCTCTTACCGTCTCTTTAATATTGACATTGATCTCACCATCTGAAAAGTGATTGACATCGCAAACACTTTCGCGAATTTTTAGATGATCGCATACCTTTTTTGCAAATTCCGGACTGGAATTGCCGCTAATTACTTTTAAATCTCCCTCTTTTGTAGCCAATTTTTTAACCTCCGTTAAATTTTTTTATTTTAAACCTTTACGTTTTACCCAATCTTTAATATTTTTTTGTTCAGATCTTTCTATTGCAAGCTCTCCATTAGATACGTCTTTTGTTATGGTTGAGCCTGCGGCAATATATCCATATTCTTCTATATGAACTGGTGCCACTAAACTTGAATTAGAACCTATAAATGCATTGTCCTCAACTTTAGAGCGGTATTTGTTTTTGCCGTCATAATTTACAAACACAACGCCACAGCCAATATTTACATTTTCGCCCACATCTGCATCTCCAATATAGGCAAGATGCCCAGCTTTAGATCCATTTTTGAAGGAAGCATTTTTTAACTCTACAAAATTTCCTATTTTTACATTGCTACCAATTTCAGTATTTGGTCTAATATGAGCAAATGGTCCAATTTTTGTATCTCTATTTACAATGCTATGTTCGATTACGACATTGTCTAAAAAGACATTGTCTTTAATAATCGAATCTACTATTCTCGTATTTCCTATTATGGTACAATCTTCACCAATTTCTGTCTTTCCTTGCAAAATTGCATTTGGATAAATTATTGTATCTGATCCAATTATAACTTCTGGTTCGATAATTACTGCATCTGGATTTAGAATATTAACACCGTTTTCTAGATGTTTTAGTATAATTCTATCTTGCATAATCTTATTTGCTTCCATCAGTTCTTTACGGGAGTTTATGCCTGAGGCTTCTGAAAAATCTTCCATAATATAGCCGCCGACATTTAAGCCCATATTTCTAAAAAGGCTTACCGTTTCTGTCAGATACATTTCACCAGAGGCGTTATTGGTGGTAAGTTTTTGAAGTGCCGCTTTTAAATTCTTTCCATTATATACAAATATTCCAGAATTGATTTCTGAAATTCCTTTTTCAGAATCGTCTGCATCTTTTTGTTCAACTATTTTTTTCACATATCCAGAATCAGATCTGACAATTCTGCCGTAGCCAGTAGGATTTTTTATAGTCGCAGTCAATACAGTCATATCAAAATTTTCATTTGCATTAAATTCCATTAAGCGCTTTAATGTTTCATGCCTAATTAGCGGAGTATCGCCGCAGACGATTAGGACTTCGTCTTCGTCTTTTATTTCATCAATTGCTTGAATAGCTGCAAATCCTGTGCCATAAAATTCATCTTCCCCAATTGGCTGGTCTTTAAAAATTATATTACTGTCTTTAAAATATTCTCTTATAGTCTCACCACCGTGCCCGACTATACAAATTATTTCATCTATATCTGCCTGTTTAAGTTCTTCAACAATATATTCTAGCATAGGCTTGCCAAGTATTGGCTGCATGCTTTTAGGCTTCTTTGATTTCATTCTGGTGCCTTCGCCGGCTGCCAGAATTATTGCTTTATTCATCGATAAACACCTCACATATATTATTTTAAACTATTTTGAACATATATCAAGGAAAAACATCGTTTAGGATGAACTTTTATAAAATCATTTATGGATTTATTTAATTTTTTAAATATTTACATAAAAGATGGGAGCAATTATGCTCCCTAATTTTTAAAATTCTGTAATAGATGTTATTTCTCTTTCGAGTTCGTCAATTTTTGACTCAATATTTTTCATATCCTCTTTTAATTTAGAAGTGAATTCAGTATTCTTTATAGATTCCAAATTAATTTTTACATTATAAAATGCACTTTTGATTGCAGCTCTTGCATTTATTGCAGCCACAAATCCATCAGTAACTGCATTTTTATTGCCATATTTTACAACATCTCTTGCCAAATCAAATAATTGGTAGGCATCTTCGCCTATATTATAGGGCACAGTTGCTGCAATTTCAAAAGCATTTTGTAAATACTTACTGCGCTTTTGTTTTTCTTCGTCAGTTTCTTTTGGCATTCTAAATCCAAACATTATAGAATTAAACGATGCTGCGTCTTCATCGATATAATCTAAGAACTTTGTTTTATATTGTGCCGCTTTATTTTTAATATCTATCATTTTTTCATTGACATCTTCATATCCTTTTTTGTCAATAGTTAAGCTTGCCACCATTTCAATCAAAGCTGCTGCACTCGATGCAGTCAAAGCAGCAACACTTCCTCCACCTGGCGTTGGGGAATCTGAGCCAGTTTTATTTATAAAATCTACTACTGTATAATCTTTTAACATTTTTCCTCCTATACTAAAATAGTCCTTCGATTAAACCTTTTTTATCTATATCCATATTTACAGCTGCCGGAGTTTTTGGAAGCCCTGGCATTGTCATAATATCGCCAGTTTGGCATACAATAAAGCCTGCGCCAGCTGAAACTCTTATATCTCTAACTGTAATTTTAAAATCTTTTGGAGCACCCATAAGTTTTGGATCGTCAGAAAAAGAATATTGAGTCTTTGCCATACAAATTGGCATCTTATCAAAGCCCAAATCTTTTAAACGCGCAATCTGTTTTTTGGCTCTAGTCGTAAATTCGACTCCCGATCCGCCATAGATTTCTTTTACTATTGTTTCAACTTTTTCTGGAATTGAAAGCTTTTCGTCATAAATAGGCTTGAAATTAGCAGTATCTTTTTCTAGCATATCGACTAATTTTTTAGCAGTGTCAATTCCGCCATCTCCGCCTTTTAAAAAGCATTCATTCAAAGATACTTCAAAGCCCATATCTTGGCAGAGTTTTTCCAAAGTTTTGATTTCTAAATCAGTATCGCTTGCAAATTTATTGATCGCAATCAGGACAGGAAGACCAAATTTTTTCATATTCATAGCATGTCTTTTTAGATTTGAAAAGCCTCTTTCTAAAGCATCTACATCTTCAATTGTCAAATCTTTTTTGTCCACGCCTCCATGCATCTTTAAAGCCCTGATAGTAGCAACTAAAACTACTGCATCTGGCTTTAATCCACCGAGGCGACATTTTATATTTAAAAATTTCTCCGCGCCCAAATCTCCACCAAAACCTGCTTCAGTAACTAAAATATCTGAAAGTTTTAAACCTAGCTTTGTGGCAATTAAAGAATTGCAACCATGGGCAATATTGGCGAAAGGTCCTCCGTGCACAATCGCGGGATTATTTTCCAATGTTTGAACTAAATTAGGCTTAATGGCATCTTTCATCAAAACGGCCATAGCTTTATGCACATTTAAATCTTTGGCAAATATCGGCTCATTATCATAATTATACGCAATCACTATATTTCCAAAACGCGTTTTTAAATCTTCTAAATCTTTAGACAGGCATAAAATTGCCATAACCTCTGATGCCACAGTGATCATAAATCCATCTTCTCTGGGAAAACCGTTTGTCTTTCCACCAAGCGATACAACAACTTGGCGCAAGGCTCTGTCGTTCATGTCTAAAACTCTTTTCCAAACGATTTGACGCGCATCGATATTTAGACTATTGCCTTGGTGAATATGATTATCTATTGCTGCAGAGAGCAGATTGTTTGCAGCAGTTATGGCATGCATATCGCCAGTGAAATGAAGATTTATATCTTCCATTGGCACTACTTGTGCATATCCTCCTCCGCAAGCTCCGCCTTTAATCCCAAATACTGGCCCAAGCGACGGCTCTCGCAAAGCTGCCATTGCGTTTTTTCCAATCTTGTTTAAAGATTCAACAATGCCAATTGTGGTTGTCGACTTTCCCTCGCCAGCAGGCGTTGGGCTTATTGCTGTGACTAAAACGAGTTTGCCATCTTTTTTTTCTTCTGCGGCAGCAATTGCATGGGCCGATAGTTTTGCCTTATATTTTCCATAAAGCTCCAAATCGTCTAGCGCGATATCGCAGTTTTTTGCAACATCTACGATAGGCAACATTTTCGCCTCTTGTGCAATTTCAATGTCGGATTTAAATTTCGCCATTCTTTCACTCCTTTATTCTAATAATTGTTTCTCAATAATTTGTGAGATATCAAAATTTTCAATTTGTAAATAGTATTCAGCAGTATCGACCAAAGCTTGAAGTGGAATAGCACCTATTACTTCGCTTCCTACTACTGAAACTCCGTATCTTTTAGCTTCCATTTTTATCATTTCAAACACTTGGTAAATTCTAGATTTTTCAAAGTTGACAAGATTCATCGAAACTTGAACTATATCTCTTTCTTCAAGTTTTATACCCATCGCCTTTACGAAGCGAAGGCCCCCTCCGACAAATCTGACTTTTTTGGCAATTGCATCTGCAATTTCTATATCATTCGTACCTAGATTTACATTGTAAGCTACGAGATAGACTCTTGCGCCAACTGCTGTTGCTCCAGTTTTTTCATTCATCTTTTCTGGGCCGTAGTCTGGTTTCCAATCTGCTTCTTTTATCTTTTCAAAAAAGCCTTCATACTGGCCTTTTCTAACTTTTGCTAAATTTGTTCTATGTGGTGCAGTTGCAGCATTTTCATAAAGATAGATAGGTATGCCCATATCTCCCATTTCTTTGCCCACTTCATTTGCAAGTTCTACACATTCTTCCATAGTCATATCAGAAACTGGAATAAAAGGCACCACATCGATTGCACCCATTCGAGGGTGAGCGCCCTCGTGCTTTCGCATATCGATTAGCTCCGTTGCTTTTTTTGCAGCATTTAGCATTGCAGTCTTTACTTTTTTTGGATCTCCAATCATAGTAACGACTGAACGATTGTGATCTTTGTCTGAAGAATAGTCTAATAATTTTACGCCTTCAACTCTTCTTATCTCTTCAACAATTTGCTCTACAATTGCTTCGTCCCTGCCTTCGCTAAAATTGGGAACACATTCTACTAATTTAACCATATTAGCCTCCATTTAATATATTTTAATCATATCTTAATTATATGGGAAAACATTTTAGTATTCAAGGCATCTAATCTTAGATTGTTAAATTTTCGCAAAATAAATAGCTTTGGAATTAACCAAAGCTTCATAGACTTAAATTTGGATCAGCCTTAATTGAATATTTGTCTGCTCCATATTTTAAATATTGAAAATAGGCCGCAGATGCAATCATCGCAGCATTGTCTGTACAAAGAATTTTTTCGGGATAATAGATTTCTTTACCACAAATTTTTGCCCTGTTTTCCATCATTTCTCTAAGACCTTCATTTGCAGATACTCCGCCAGATATTGTAATTGTATCTAAGTTCAATTCATCTGCAAGTCTAAATGCTTTTTCAGTGAGAACTTCGTTTACTGCAGCTTGAAAAGATGCACATACATCCTCTATTATTATCTCTTCTCCTTTTTGATTTTTACTATTGAGATAATTTAAAACTGCCGTCTTTAAGCCTGAAAAACTGAAATCATACGAATCATCTTCGAGCCACACTCTTGGAAAATCTAAATTGTCTTTGCCTTTTTTTGCCAATCTATCTACTACTGGACCTCCCGGATATCCAATCCCCATAGTGCGCGCCACTTTATCAAAAGCCTCACCTGCAGCATCATCTCTAGTTCTGCCATGTATAATATAATCGGCATAATCTTTAACCTCTATCAGATAGCTATGGCCTCCAGATACTAATAGGCATACGAATGGTGGTTTTAAATCTTTATGTGTAATATAGTTTGCACATATATGCCCAAGCATATGATTTACACCCACAAAAGGCAGATTGAGAGAAAAGCTCAATGCCTTGCCATAAGATAGGCCAACTAATAAAGCGCCAATTAAACCTGGCCCTCTTGTTGCACCGATTAGATCTATATCTGAAAAATTTAGCTTTGCTTCTTTTAGAGCGTCGTAAACAGCTGGGCAGATTGCCTCAATATGTTTTCTAGAAGCAATCTCTGGCACTACTCCTCCAAATTGTTTATGAATTTCTATCTGCGATGAAATAATATTTGAATGTAGAGTTTTCCCGTCTTCTACGATGGCAACGGCCGTTTCATCACATGAACTTTCTATTCCTAATATAATCATTTATTCTCCTTCAAAAAATTTCCACATTATAATTGCAGCGTCTTTTGTTTCTGAATAATAGCCGGGCCTAAAGCCATATGCAACAAAGCCTTCAGCTAAGTATAAATTTATCGCCGCTTCGTTTTTTTCATTGACTTCGAGTGTTATTCCCATAAAATTACGCTGTTTTGCATCGAGTATAATATGATTTAATAATTTCTTCCCGATGCCCTTTTTTCTATAATCAGGCTTTACGCAAAAATTTGCAATATGGACTTCATCTAAGATATACCAAATTGCCGCAAAGGCGACAATCTTTTCATCAGATATTGCAATAAAATAATTTGCTAAAGGATTATTTAATAAATCATTTTTAAAGTTTTCTTCCGACCACGGATGTTCAAAACATTCACATTCCAATTTGTATAGTTCGTGGGCATCTCTTTTCTGTGCTATTTTTATTTCAAGCATTTGCCATGTCTCTTTTCGTAATCGATTTGAGCTTGAGATTTTCCCATATAGTTTGGCGCAAGTTCAAAAATATTATCAGCACCTTCTTTTTCAAACTTATTTTTTGCAAGTCTACATAAATTGAAAGCTCTGTGAAGATTTAAATCATTATTTGCAATTTTTAAATTATTATTGTCTAATAATTCTTTAAATACAATTGTTCCTTCTCCACATATTACTAAATCGGGCAAATCTTTTGCTATATCTATAAAATCTTCGATTGCGTAAATGCCTTCTTTTAAAATATATTCTTCATTAGATTTTAAAATAGCATATACTCTATCTCTCTTAGCATCAATTATTGCAGCTTTTGTGTTTAAAACGCTCAAATTTTCTATCAATATTTCCAATGTAGATATACCCACAACAGGTTTATTTAATGCTTGACTGAAGGCCTTGACAGTCGCAATAGCAATTCTCGTGCCTGTAAATGAACCGGGGCCTATTGAACTTGCAAATAGATCAATATCTTTGATGCTAAGTTTTGCAGATTTTAAAATCAGTTCTATATAATCTATGAGCTGTTCTGAATGGTCATTCGATGCACCAAATGTCATTTGTGCTATTAATTTATCGCCCTTTGATATTGCCAAGCAGGTATATGCTCCAGAAGTATCTATTCCTAAGATTACCATAAATTCTTTAACTCCTCTAAAATCTGATTTGCTCTTTTGCCTTTGGCTTTGATATTTAATCTGCGTTTTTCACCATCGGGAAAGATATCAATTTCCAATCTATCTTTTGGTAAAAATAATTCTATCCTATCTGCCCATTCAACTATGCAAATAGCATTTGAATAAAAGTAATCATCAAAACCTAAATCGTCAATCTCGTCCACATTTTCTAATCGATAACTATCAATATGGTATATATCTGGTCCATCGCCATATTGATTTATTAGATTAAAAGTTGGACTAGTAATATAGTCTTTTATACCCCTAGCCTTGCCGATAGCCTGTGTCAATGTAGTCTTTCCAGCTCCCAAATTGCCATTTAAACAGAGCGTATCGCCCGGCTTTAGTAATGAGGCCAAAGTTTTTCCAAATTTATTAAATTCGTTTAAATTATTAATATATATATTCATTCTTCTTCCCTTCCATAAACATTATAATACATTTTTCATTTTGTGACCAAGTTTTTGAAATTTAATTTCAATGTAATTCAAATGTAACCAAAACTTTTATATTTACATATATAATTTATAATTACGAGGTGAATTAATTGAAAAGACTTAGAAAATTTATAACTTTCATATTGGCATTTATAATCATATTGAGCTTTAAGAGTGTATATGCCGATGAAGTTAAAATCAATATTCCAAAAACAATACATGAAGATAAAAAGATTGAACATATTGGACCGGGACTAGTCCATGAAGAAATTCTTAGATTTACTACTAATGGCTGGTACAATATAAATGTGTTGCGCTATAATACTTTAGATGAGCTTAGCACAATTAGAGCTTATAAAGGAGACGAAGGTATTAGTCAAAGAAAGACTGTAAGCTCTATATTGGAATCGAACGATTTAATTGCAGCCGTAAATGGAGATTATTTTCATTATAATCCAGTATCGACACTTGGAATAATGGCAAATGACGGTAAGCTAGAAATTTCTCCAGCCGATCCAGATTATAAAACACCTAGCTTTTTCTTTGGCAAAACTGCAGGCGTTGGCTATTTTGATAGAGATATAAAAATTTATAATCATAGAATTAAAAAAGATATCTTTGTCAATTCTTATAATAAAATCTCAAGTCCCTATAGCACAATCGCCATCTTAGATTCTAATTGGGGAAAAAATTCTTTGGGCAGTTCTAAAAGCAAGAAAAATGTGGAAGTGTTAGTAGTAGAAAATACTGTAAAAGATATAAGAAGAGGCGGAAAACCATTTGAATTGAATGAAAATAATTATGTGCTTTCTTCTGCTTCCGATAAGCTAGATGAATTTCAAATTGGAGACAGAGTCGATTTAAAAATTAATCTCCCAGGTTTAGAAAATCTAAAATTTGCTATCGGTGGTGGCTCTATAATCGTAAAAGATGGCAAATTGACGCTTACAGATATAAATTCAAAAGGCAATAATCCTAGAACTGGTATTGGCGCAAATGAAGACGGATCTGAAATAATACTTGTTACAATCGATGGGCGTTCAAATAACTATACGGGAGTAAGTCAAGAATTGTTTGCCCATATTATGAGAGAACTTGGTGCATATAATGCACTCAACCTTGATGGGGGCGGTTCAACAACAATGGCCATTAGGCAAAAAGGAGAAAAAGATACTCAAATTGTCAATAATCCTTCGGGTAAAAAAGAGCGTCCAGTTGTAAATGCTGTGGGCATAAAATCAAATGCACCAATTGAAGAGCTTTCTTATCTGAAGCTATCAGCAAATAAAGATGCGCTTTTTCCTGGACTTGGCACTCCTATATCAGTAAGCGCATACGATAAATATCACAATAGATTAAATATCGAAAATTTAAATATATCGATGAGTTTAACAGGCGTTTTAGGCGATGTTAGCACAAAGTATTTCACGCCTCAAAGCTCTGGAAAAGCAGAAATAATTGCATCAGTAGGAGATATTTCGGCTTCAACTACAGTCAATGTATTTAATGAAGCGATTGAATTAAATTGCAATAAAGATAGAATCAATCTAGCTTCTGGACAATCAGTGGAGCTTAAAGATTTCTATGCAAAAGACGAAAATGGTAATAAAGTTTATATACCACAAGATAAAATTTCATTTGAAATCATTGGGGATATCGGGCATATGGAAGGCTCTAAATTTGTAGCGAATAATACATCAGCTTCGGGCGGAATTTTATGCCATTATCTAAATGCAATAGATGTTATTGGAGTTTCCGTTGGCACAGAAAAATTAGAATTAGATATTTTGGAAAAAGACTTAAACATTTCCAATTCCACTTATCCAGAGGGAGTTGGCGCAAATTCTGACTTTAAGGACGAAAAAGTTATGGGCGAAAATTCAGTAGCTTTAAATTATAGTTTTCCAAGTATAGAAAAAGGCAATCGCGCTGCATATCTCAATTTAAATGCCGATTCAAATGGAGTATATTTAGGACGCACAAATGTCATCGGCCTAAATGTCAAAGGTGACGGAAAAGGTGCTCTATTAAAAGCTGTATTAGTTGACAAAAATAATAAGGAACATAGTATCGTTTTAGCAAATTCATTAGACTTTACTGAATGGAAATATATTGAGGCTAAGATTCCAAATTCTATAAATGGTGAGCTTAGATTAAAACGAATCTATATAGCAGAAACTGATGCCGAAAAAAATTATAGCGGTGAAATTTTATTAGATGGAATATGTGTTTTGAAGCCTAGAGAAATTGATTACGAAATATTACCTAAAAAAACATATGCTCACGATCATCTGATCTATCTAAAAGATGAAGTTTTACCTTTTAGTATCGGAATCTATCCAACTAATTTAGACAAATACTGCGGATATGAAGCCTCGAAAAAGCTTGCAGAAAGCTTCAATCAATCTAGCGATGTGCTAATTTTAAATAAGACTACAGATAAGTTTTTTGATAGTATAAATATTAAAAAAGCCAAAATGGGCAATGGATTTTCTTCTGGAATTGTGGGCGGAGTTAAATATATAAATATTTACGCCAATAGCAAAGGAATTAGATCAGCAAATACAGAAACTTGGTTTAAGCTAATTAAAGAATTGGAAAATTTTGAAGGTAAAAATCTAATAATAACATTGCCTACTCCAATTCACAGTATGAGCGATAAAAGAGAAACTGATCTATTGATGAGATTTTTAAACGAAAAAGCTCAAGCTGGTGTAAATCTATTTGTAATAGCTGCATCAAATAGAAATCATGTAGAATTATTAGATTCGATTAGATATATTGAATTGAAAACTAATGTCTCTAATGAATGGGATATTAAAAATATTTCAAAAGTTAATTTTTATCTAAGCGATGAAAATCTATCCTATATAATAGACAAACCATATAATGAATAAAAAGGGGGCATATGCCCTCTTTTTTAATAATATTGGAGAAAATATGAAAAAAGAAATTTATGAATTGGAAAAACTTTGGGCCGAAAATAAGTATTTAGTATTATCTCGTTCACAAAAAAACTATAAGAAAATAAGAGAACTATTAAAAGAAAAAAACAATCCAAATTCAACTGAAATTATTAAATTGATCGAAGATTCTAAAAATTTGCCAAAATCAGTTCCAAATGCAATAAATGCAGCTGAACATATTTGGGGCTATTTTAAAAATCTTGCAGACGAAAATGAAAAAGAGTCTTTCCAGAAATTGATTGCTAGTTTCAAAAAAAGTGAGGTTTCTGAAAAAAATATTAAGCAATTTCTAAAAAGACTACTTGAAAAATATCCTAATTCATATTTAATTAAATCTAATTATTTTGATATTGATTAATCTTCATCTACTTCAATGCGCTTGATATTGCCGCCAATAGATCTGAATTTTTCTTCAACATCTTCATATCCTCTTTCAATATGATAGATATTGCCGATTTCAGTTTTGCCTTCAGCAGAAAAACCGGCCAAGATCAATGCAGCACCTGAGCGCAAGTCGGTAGCATTGACCTTTGTGCCTATTAGTGGCACATTGCCGTTTATAATAGCAGATCTGCCGTCAATCTTTATATCTGCACCCATTTTCCTAAATTCATTTACGTGCATAAATCTATTTTCAAACACAGTTTCAATAACTACACTTTGACCTTTAAGAGCTGTCGTCAGTGCCATAAATTGCGCCTGCATATCTGTTGGAAAACCAGGATACGGAAGAGTTTTAATATCGATGGCTTTTAAATCTTTATTACTCTTTACTCTTATTTCTTCGTCATTTATAGTAAGTTCGCAGCCAGTTTCTTCCAATTTTGCAATAACGGGACTTAGATGATTAGGTATTACATTTTCAACTACCAAATCTCCTCCGCTAATTGCAGCAGCAACCATATAAGTGCCAGCCTCAATTCTATCTGGTATGATTTGATGCTTTGCACCTTTTAATCTTTCAACACCATTAATCGTAATTCTAGAAGTTCCAGCACCTTTAATATTACCGCCAAGCTTTCTCAAAAAATTTGACAAGTCTACAATTTCAGGTTCTTTTGCTGCGTTTTCGATAACAGTTTCACCTTTGGCTAGAACTGCTGCCATCATAATATTTTCAGTTGCGCCTACCGATGGAAAGTCTAAATAAATTCTGTCGCCAATTAATTCATCAGCCGATGCCATTACATATGATTCATTCTGTTCAGCATCATAAGATTTATGTTCTTCAATTCTAGCACCTAATGCCTTAAAGCCCTTTAAATGTAAATCTATTGGTCTGGGCCCAATTTTACAACCACCAGGCAATGAATTTTTAGATTTGCCAAGTCTTCCAAGAAGTGGCCCCATTACCAAAAATGAAGCCCTCATCTTGTTCATTAGTTCAGATTTAGTTTCATAATTATTCAGTCCACTTGAATTGATCAAAATTGTGCCGTCTTCATAAGTTCTAACTTTTGCGCCTAAAGCTTTTAAAACTTCACACATCACGGTAACATCTCTTAGGCGTGGCACGTCTTCTAATATAATATCCTCTGTACCCAATAAAGCAGCAGCCAAAATTGGCAAACTTGCATTTTTTGCGCCACTAGTTCTGACTCTTCCTGTTAAATTTAAACTTCTTTCGACTAAAAATTTTTCCAAATTTAATCCCATCTTTCATTTATATTATATATTTTAATTTCATTATTATTCATATGATATATTATACTATTTTTTTAAAGAATACAAGAAATTTTGTAATTTGTCGCTTTCCTAAATCTTAATTGTCAAGACATGTGTTACACTTAGAGAAATATTCCTCAACAATT
>JAUNVH010000058.1 GCA_030537765.1 Tissierellia bacterium
TTTTCGTCTTCTATAATTAGTGAAAAATTTTCTAAAACTTCATGCGGTGTAATAATTCTTATATTTTCTATTAATTTTTTCATATTCTCCCTTCTATTTTTCATATGCATCTTTATCTACTATTACGACAACATCGTGATGCAATTTTAAAAACGAAGCTGGAAACTCGCTGTCTAAAGTTTCAGTTTCTAATAATTTCTTGATAACATCGTATTTATTTTTGCCATTTGCCAAAAGTAAAATCTTCTTGGCTTTCAGTATGCTCCCAATCCCCATTGTAATTGCTTTTTTGGGAACATCTTCTGGATTTTCAAAAAATCTAGCATTGTCTTTAATTGTATTTTCGGAAAGATCTACTATAAATGTATTTATATTCAATCTATCCCCAGGTTCATTAAAGCCAATATGGCCATTAGTTCCAATGCCCAATATTTGAATATCAATTCCGCCAGCATCTTCTATTTTTTGATCATATTTTTTGCAATACTCTTTCAGATTTTTAGCTTTGCCATTTGGTATATGAGTATTTTCGAGATCGATATTTATATGATTAAAGAGATTCTCTTTCATAAAATAGCTATAGCTATTTTTATTATTAGAATCTAGACCTATATATTCGTCTAAATTAAAAGTTACTACATCCGAAAAATCTAGACCTTCTTCTTCGTGTAATCTTATCAATTCCTTATAACAACCTATTGGTGTGCTTCCAGTTGCAAGTCCCAAATTTATTTTTTTATATTTTTTTATATCTCTTTTTAAAATATTTGCAGCTTCTTTGCTAAGTTCATCATAATCTTTCGTTACAATTAATTCCATAATGTACTCTCCTCATTTTAAGTGATATAATATTAATTAATAAATCTATTATTGCCTTATTATAAACAATTATATCACATCATTTTTTTTAGTGTAAATTACTTGTCGCCATATAAAATAATTTTTTTTTAATTGAGAAATTTAAAAACCCCTATTTCTCAAAGTTTTAAACTTTAGGGGTTCAGTTTATAGCAAGTTTTTAATTATTTATAAGTTTATATAGTTCTTCTTCTGTTTCACAAAGCGGCAAATTAGAATTGAGATGAATTCTGACTAGAGTCGGTGGTTCTAGATTTGCTTTATAGATCAATTTTTCATCTAAAAATACATTTTCTTTATGGCCTTTAGTTAAAATTTCACCTTTATGCATAATATATACATAATCGCAAATATTATATATAAAATCCATATCATGTGAAGAAATTAATACAGTTTTGCCTAATAGTTTTAAATCAGATATTAACTTTATCATCTGTCTAGTGAGATTTGGATCAAGTCCTGCAGTCGGTTCATCTAAGAGTAAAACTTCTGGCTCCATAGAGAGCACTCCTGCTATTGCAACGCGCTTTTTTTGTCCATAGCTAAGATAATGCACGGCTTTATCTAATAGATTCTCAATTCCCAATTGCTTTGAAACTTTTTCAATCCTTAAATCAATCTCTTCTTTTGGCAATTTCATATTTTTTAATGCAAAAGCCAAATCGTCATAGACATGTGAATAAAAGATTTGCTTATCGGGATCTTGCAAAACCATATTGACTTTCTCGCGATATTTTTTTAAATATTTCTTTTCATATGATAGCTTTTCTCCGTCAAGATATATTTCTCCATTAGCCGGTTTTAATATTCCCAATATATTCAAAAACAAAGTAGATTTGCCTGCTCCGTTCTCGCCTATAATGCCGATTATTTTTCCCTTATCGGCTTTTAAATTTATATTATTTAATGCCTTTTGGCCTTTATTATAAGAAAAGTTTAAATTTTTAATTTCTAGCATGATTTCACCTAATAATAAAATTCTCCATCAAATAGTTTTAACTCTAAAGCCGTTTCATAATCATTATATGAATCCATAATACGCTGAAATAAAGCCGTTCCTAATATACTTGCACTTTTGATCCATATTAGCTTATTTGAATAGCCTTGTTTTAAAGTTATTGCAGTTGCTAAGGTTTCTAATTCTTTAATAAATAATGAAATGAAACGATAGATTAAAATAAATTGCTCAATGAAACTTGAAGGCAAATGCAATTTTTTTAAAACATAAACTTGTTGATTTATAGGCGTAGTAAGCGCCAAAGTATAAGTTGAAGAAATTGCTGCAAAAGAACGCAATAAAATTTTAGTTGCCGTCGAAATTCCGTCTATAGTAATTCCTAGATAAGAATTAAATAATTTGAAATATACTAAATATCCAATTGTCTCTTTTCTAAAACTCATAATTACGGCAATAATGCCCAAAATTATGAATCCCATTGGGATTTTATAAAGTCTTATATAGTCATGAATTGGAATTTTTGCAAATTTTAATACGATTATAAAATTAATAAGAATTATTATAGATTGCAAAATCTTTTGCTCTATCAAAACAGCGAGCAGGAGCAAAATTATGCTCGCGCCCGCTTTTAATACAGGATTTGTTTTTAATAATCCATTATTATATGCTAAATAATCAATTTTAAGCATTCTTTTTGCCTTTATTATAGCCTAAATAATAGCCGATAATAATTGCTCCAATTGCCGCTTGTGCAGAAAATAAAAGAGATTCTATTTCACCCGATTTAGGTTCAAATAGCGGTTCAAACCAAGGCTCATATTCTGGATTACTGTCGCCAATTTGATCTTCAGCAGCATCATCTGCTCCTCCAAATTCTGCATCTTTTAGCATATATAGAGGAACTACGATCATCAGTAATAATAGAATGAATAATATTATTCTAGTTGACTTTTTCATTTAAAATTCCTCCTTCATATTCTTTAACTTTGTCATAAATAAGTGCAGTTAAAATGCCCTCCATAATGGCGATTGGAACTTGTGTAATTGCAAAAATCGTTATATATTTTAAAAGCTCCGCTCCAAAATTGCCAGCTGGAAAGGCCATTGCCAATTGAAAAGAAGTCACCATATAGGTCAATAAATCGCCAAGAGCCGCAGCTGCAAAAACGCTTACATAATCATTCACTTTTGCTTTTTTAAGAGTTTTAAAAACCATATATGCAACTATCGGACCAACGATCGCCATTGAAAAAGCATTGGCTCCCAAGGTCGTAAGCCCGCCGTGGGCTAGTAATAGTGCTTGAAATAAAAGCACGATTGTACCCAATACGAACATCGGCGCAGGCCCAAAAAGAACTGCTCCAAGTCCAACACCTGTCGGATGAGAGCATGAACCCGTCATCGCAGGCAGCTTAAGAGATGATAATAAAAATACAAACGCTCCAGATAATGCAATCAGCAATTTCTTTTCTGGATTCTTCTTAGTGATTTCTGAAAGCTTTTTCATTCCAAATATTATAAATGGAACCGAAATCAAAAACCAAATAATAGCATGCGTTTTTGGTAAAAAGCCTTCCATGATATGCATAGCTTTTGCATTAGTCGGAGTAATAAATACAAGTAACGCAGTAATTATGCCTATCAAAAATGTTTTTTTGTCTTTGATCTTCATAAAGATCCCCCTTTCAAAATTAGGGCACAAAAATAACTGACCGCAGGGTCAGCTACAAAATGTAACCCTTTCCCTCCGAAGTGTTACATATTTTATATCGGTATCCTGACTCGATTTCATCACCAGATCGCGCCTTCCCTTTAAGTGGCTCAATGCGATTAGCTCCATCCTACAGTAGCGGGGCTGTTAAGGCTTTTGACCTTATTCCCGATTTAATAAAATATTAACTAATTCAATTATAACAGAAATTAAAAATAAATCTATATATATTACGATTTTTTTAGTTTTCAATCTGTATATTTTTAAAATTTGATATTGGCTATCAATTTTATCAAATATAAAATCAAATAATTTTG
>JAUNVH010000059.1 GCA_030537765.1 Tissierellia bacterium
CAGATTTTTGATTCTAATCTCGTCAATATCTTTCACATTATACTTTGTGCTACGCCTTATCATCGACTTGACTCTTGCAACCAGTTCTTTAGATGAAAATGGCTTTACCATATAATCGTCTGCCCCACTTGCAAAGCCTTCTAATTTGTCAGATTCTCCACTTTTAGCAGTTAAAAACATTATGGGAAAGAAATATTTGTCTCTGATTAGCTTGCAAAGATCCATGCCGTCCATTCCAGGCATCATAATATCCAATACGCCCGCAGAAATTTGATTATCTTTCAAAATCTCAATCGCATCGTTAGAATTTGTGGCGCTTAAAACTTCGTATCCTTCTCGTTTTAAATAGTATGAGATTATGTCTAATATATCTTCATGGTCGTCAACAATTAATACTTTTTCTTTCATTTCAATCCCTTCTTAATAATCATTATCGATTATTATTATAGCACAGTCCTAATTTTCTAGCCATAAAGAAAAATTGCGTCTCTAAATTAAAGACGCAAATCATTTTTAATTATTTTAAATTATTTTCTTTATTTGCAAATTGTGGTGGCCACGCTTTTGAAATTTTTCCATCTCTAGCAAATACAAAATCGCAATTTTTATCTCACAGGCCTATTGCATTTTCTCTTGCAAGCGGCAGTATCAATGTTCCAAACATTGCATAGTCCAAATTGCAAAGATAGGGCAAAAAGTCTGCAGTGTCTTTATCTCTTAAAAACATCTCTATTCCACATCTATGGGCAATCAATTGATGAGTATATTTTTCATTGGGCTCTCTATATTCAGAATCCCATGAATAGGGATAATCTTTAGCATAAGCTTTTCTCTTTGCAACTTGCTTTTTTAAAATCTTTTGACCAAAATTTGTGTACATAATTTTTTTTATCAACGCTCTTGCAAATTTTGGTACTCTTTCAATCATTTTTTGCATCGCCATTGTTGCAATCTTTCCAATTTCTTCAGCTGTCGCACCATAATTTCTACTGACATCATATAATGCGACAAAATAGCACGAGCCTGTCAAATTTCCAGTTCCCGAATTGCCTTTGCCGCCAATATATGGCATCTGTTCTAAATATTTTTCTTTATAAACTTTTTGTGCCTCATTAATTATTTTATCTGCATCTTCACCTGTGGCTTGTTCAATCTCTCTTTTTAAGGGAGAAAGCATTTTTCTCATATCTTTTAACAGTTTCTTTTCATTTTTCTTATAATACTTATGCATAATTTTTTTAATTATTTTTCAAGACCCTTTCGAATTTTCGGCATCAATAAAATATAAAAAATTGCAGAAATTGCAAATACTATCAGCGTATAGATCAATATGTTTTTCCACTCGGCATTAGAATCTAAAATCTCTTTATTGCCCTTATATGCCCAATAGAATGGATTCCAATAGAAAAACTTTTGCCATTTTTCACTCAATACTTCGATTGGCACAACACCTGCTATCATAGGCAGAAATAGCAATTTCATATTTCCGGCTGCCATCATAATGTCGGTGTTCATAATGCCTTGAATAAATCCCAAGAGTATTGAAATTATAGAACTTACGATTAGCAATAAAACCAATTGCAAAATATTTATATTATAAAAGCCCGTAATTAAAATTAAGATTATAGAGCCAAGAATCGTAACTACAATTCCCATTAGACTTTTGCCAAATATAAATTCAGATCTTTTTATTGGAGTGAGATTTATTGCGCTAATCGTATTGTCAACCTTTTCTTCCACAATATTTATTGCAATTATCATTCCTCCAAGTATAGCCATAAGCAGTATCATATTATTTACTAATAGCTTTTTCAAAGGAGGCGCAATTCTTCCTAAGTCTTCAAGCGTAGTATTAGTATCTTCGGTGCTCAAATCCAAATCTTCAAAGCTTTTTAAAAGTCTTGCATAATTAACTGTTGTTTCAGTTTCATTACCCTGAGTCATAATAATTTCTTCGCCCTCAGATTTTACTATTCCCATAAGATCATCTCTTTTTGAAATTCTTTTTTTAAGCTCATCTAAATCTTTAAACGTTTCAACTTTTGCAAACTGCTTATAATATTCTATGCGAGCTTTTGGCTCACTATCTAAAAACCCAAGTTTTACTGTTATTTCATTGGCAGATGGAACAAATATATTTATTGCAATTGCAAATATAAGTGGAAATAAAATTATATAGAGTGTTAAGCTGTCGGTTAAATTTACTTTTAAATCTCTTTTAAATATTAAAAATATTCGTCTAAGCATTTTCACTCCCCCTATGCCAATATTTTCTTATATCTGAAATTGCTGATTAAAAATATGATTATTGCAGCCATTAGATAGACGCCAGACATTCCCAATATATATGAGAAATTATTTTCACAAAGCAATATCGATTTAAATCCCCTAAGCATAGCATCTGAAGGGATAAGTTTTACAAAGCTTGGATTCCAAGATGGCATCATATAAGAAATTGTCGGAATTATCATCAGCATTATAAGCATATAAACTGCGCCAAAGGCCTGCCTTACGTCTTCATAAAAACTAGCTAACAAAAGCCCAACTGCAGAAGAAAATAAACCCGTAGTAATTAACAATATAGTCAAAAGCAAATAATTAATTTTAAAACCTATAATCGGCAAAATAATCACTAAACTGGAAAATAATGAAATTATAGTCATAAGCAAAACTTTAGTCAAAAGATAATGCCAAACGGGGTCTGGTGTTACTGCAATTGCCTTGATGACATTCTCCTCTTTGTCTATAAATATATATGCTGCTATCAAAAACATTCCCATAAGACTGCCGTTAAAGACTAAAATGGGTGGTAAATAATAATCTCTGTCTGAAAGACTTTTCATATTTTCAAACTGCGGTTTTACAATTTGAGAATCGATTTGTGCTTTTAAATTGTCTGATGTTTCAATATGAATAACTTTTACAATATTTTTATAGCGATCAGATTCATAGCCTTGTAGAAAGTTTTTATAGGCTAGTTTCTCGTCTTTCAAATAGATCATGCCAGCAGGTTTTGATTTCTTTTCTGCCATATATCTCATATCTTCATAGGAATTCATAATATGAATTTTGGCATTGTCGGTTTCATAAAGCTCTACTGTTTTCTTTTCTCCACCAATCTTCACTTCTGCTGTTTCAACTCTATTGTCTAGATCATATTTTTTTATTCCATCGAGATAAATCTTTTTAGCCTCATTTGGCATATCTATATAAATATATTCATCGATGCGCTTATTAAAGTTTTCTGGAATTACAAATAAGAATAGTATCAAAATTAAAATTGCCATAAAGATTTCGACATAGAAATAATATCCTCGCATTGCAAGTATTAATTCTTTTTTTAAGCCAGATAGAATTTTCATCTATTTCAGCTCCCTTCCAGTCACTTTGATAAAAATTTCTTCCAATGTCGCCTCTTTCGTATGCATTGTTTTTATCTCTTTGTCTGATATTATTTTTGCCAAATTCTTCTTATCTATTTCATCAATTGTAGAAAAAGCTTCTCTTTTTAAATTATCACCGTCCATATATTCAATCTCGACTAATTTTTCGCCATATTGCATTTTTAAATTTTTTGGCGAATCGATTAGAATTATCTCGCCATCGACTATAAATGCAACTCTATCGCAAAGTTCATCGGCAATGAACATATTATGAGTTGTCAAAAATATTGTCGTGCCTGCTGCGTTTTTTTCCTTTATAATCTTTTTAATCTCAGCTGCTATGGCAGGGTCAAGCCCCGTTGTAGGCTCGTCTAGAAACCAAAGTGTGGGATTATTTATCATAGATCTTGCAAATGTGAGCCTGTGTTTC
>JAUNVH010000026.1 GCA_030537765.1 Tissierellia bacterium
CTTTCTGATTCTATATTTTGCAATCATGCCATTTGGTCCAAAAATTAAAGAAAACAGAGCAAAGCTACTCATAAATAAAATTATGGTTGGACCTGTGGACATACCTTTTACGGCGGTTGATACATAGGTGCCTAAAACGGCCGATATGCCGCCTATAAAAGCAGCGATAATCAAGACCCTATCAAATCGATTGCTCCACTGCATCGCCGTTATGGCCGGCACAATGAGCAGTGACGAGATCAATATGGCGCCTACAATTTTTAAACCGGTGGCAATTAAACTCATGGTCATTAATATTATTATAAAATTCATTGCCAAAGAATTTATGCCTATTGTCTGAGAATAGACTTCGTCAAATACGAAGACTTTGATCTCTTTATAAAATATAAATAAGATCAGTATTGAAGGAATTGCAACTGCTAAAATCAATCTAATATCAGATTTCATTATATAGGCTGCTTGACCGAATATATAATTTTGAAGCCCTGATTGAGAAGCTCCAGCAAAACGAGGATTGCCTTGGATATAGCTCTTTAAAACCATGCCTAGTCCAAAAAATGAAGAGAGCACTATTGCTAAGACTGCATCTAATTCAACTTTTGAATGTTCTTTTATCAATTGAATTAGAGAAAATGCAGTTGCCCCTGCAATAATTGCACCTAGCATTAAGATTGCGGGATCTCTTTGCATAAATAGCATAAAGCTTAAAACAATTCCCGGAAATGAGGCATGGCCGATGGCATCTCCTATTAGCGATTGGCCTTTTAATACTGTTATACAGCCGACTGCGCCCGCCGTAAATGCCATTATAAATGTTCCAATCGATACGACGATAAATGCATAAGACGATAGTATTTGCGTATTAAACATAATGCTCACCTATCATTCCCGCTTTTTCTAAATTCTCTTTTGTAAAGGCTTCTTCTACTGTGCCTTGTGCGATGACTCTTTTATTTAATATTACTATATGATCAAAATATTGTTTGATCGTATTTAGATCGTGATGTACGACTATTGCCGTCTTTCCAATAGATTGTTGCGATTTTAAAAAATCTATAATTACGCCCTCAGTTTTTTTGTCTACACCGGCTAAGGGTTCGTCCATAAAATAGATTTTGGCATCTTGTGCAATCGCTCTGGCTATGAAGACTCTTTGCCTTTGGCCGCCCGAAAGCTGCGAAATTTGTCTGTCTTTAAATTCAGACATGCCAATTGTCTCAAGTGCTTTTAGGGCAATTTCTTTGTCTTTTTGGCGCGGCCTTTTTATCCAGCCCAAATGCACATATCGGCCCATCAACACGACGTCTAAGACTGTTGTGGGAAAATCCCAATTTACAGACGAAGCTTGCGGAATATAGGCTATTTGGTTTTGAACCGATTTAAAATCTTTACCCATAATTGAAACTTCGCCTGATAAAGTTTTTTGTAGTCCCAAAATTCCTTTTATTAAAGTAGATTTGCCTGCGCCATTGGGACCAATTATGGCGGTTATGGAATTTTCATATATATCTACATCATTGTCCCATAATACGGGTTTGTCATGATATGCGATTGTCATGTCTTCTACTTTAACTATAATATTATTTTGCATATGCCCCCCAAATTAATCTATCTATTTCAAGTTTTCGGCAATTAAATCTACATTATGTCTATACATATCTAAGAAATTATCGCCATATTCTCCTTCTGCAGCTAATGAGTCGGAAAACAATTCGTTTCCTTCACCACTTACGACTTTCACATCGAAGCCTTGGTTTTTGCAGGCTTCTTTTAATTTTTCCATACGAGCAGGATCGGTTGTAGATTCTGCAAATATGGCCTTGACTTTATTTTCTACAATAAAATCTACTGTGTCTTGAATATCCTTGTTGGCAACTTCTGAGTCAGTACTAACTCCTTGAGGTGCCATAACGGGAATATCATAAGCTCTTGAAAAATAATTGAATGCATCGTGAGGTGTAATCAAAAATCTCTGCTCTTTTGGAATTGCAGAAATCTTTTCTTTTGTCTCAGTATAAAGTTCATCCAACTGAGCCAAATATGTTTCTAAATTCTTATCAATTTCATCACTATGCTCAGGAACTAACTCTTTTAAATGAAAAGCTGCCTTCTCAGTTGCCATTTTATATAAATCTATATTGAACCAAAAATGCGGATCAGTTATAATCTCGCCATCTTGGTCCATTGTGCCTAAGGCATCTTTAGGAAAATCTTCTGAAACTGAAAAGCCAACTTTTTCCAATGCATCGACCATCTTGCCTTCAAAATGAAGTCCGTGATATAAAACCATATCGGCCTCTGTCAGTTTTTGTAAATCATTTGGCTTTGCAATATATAGATGCGGATCTTCTCCAGCAGGTATTATTACTTCACGATTTACAAAATCGCCTGCCAGCTGATTTACCATATCGTATAAAAACGAAGTCGTAACAGTTACAGTCTTTTTTTCTTCTGAACTTTCAACTTCTTTATTCGGTTCTAAAGATTCCGTATTTTGGTTGCCAGAATTGGTAGTATCTTCTTTTTGGCAAGCCACTAATACTGAAGTCATAAGTATTAAAGATAGTATTATTATTAAAAATTTTTTCATTATCTCACTCCTAAAAAATATTGTAAGGTGCACCTTACAATATAATTATACCCTTGTTTTTTATTTTAAACAAGAATTTATTTTTAATATGAAAGATTTCTGTAGCTTATTAAATATATGAAAAATTTTAAATAAAATGGAAGCGATCAATTTAATTTGGATTTTAAATTCAATTTGCAATATTAAAAATGGGTATAAAAAAACCGAGATTTAAAATCTCGGCTTAGCTTTTAATTAAAGTATAGTTATATTAGTAGCTTGATTTCCCTTAGCTCCTATTTCAACTTTATAGCTGACTTCTTGGCCTTCTTCTAGCGATCTGTAACCATCGCCAAGTATTCCTGAATAATGTGCGAATACGTCTAAGCCGTCTTGTCCTGTTATAAAGCCATAACCTTTTTCTGAATTAAACCATTTTACTGTACCGTTTTGCATGTAAATCTCCTTTTGTGCCTATGCACGTTTTATTTTTTGTAATAACTAAATAATTATTTGAATCGATTTACATTTGTTAAGATGAAAATGATTTAATTTATTTCTTTACCACTTATCTAAGTATATATGCATATTTTGAAAAAGTAAAGGATTATTTTTGAAAAATGAAATTAATTTTTCTATAATACTGATACATTGAGGCTATTAGCTAATTGCAGAGATTAAAAATTTTTAAGTTTTTAATTTCACACAATAGCATATTATGATATAATTAATTTAAGAATGGAGGAATAATCATGAAAAAAGTTATTATCTTAGGCAGCAATTTATGACCAGGTTGTGCACCAGTGAAAGAGTTTCTTTCCAAAGAAAATATCGAATTTGAATATATAGATATTTTAGAAAGCCTACCAAATCTCAAAAAGTTTTTGCATATAAGAGATAATTCAAAAAAATTTGATGAAGTTAAGAAAAACGGAAGAATAGGCATTCCCTGTCTATTAGTCGAGGGAATTAAAGATGTATTTTTAGATGTCGAAGATTTAGATTTAGAATATATAAAGAGCGAATAATGCGGGATTTACCCGCATTTTTAAAATTAAAATCAAAAATTCAAAGTTCAGTTTTATTTAATCCATCTGAATCTAGTCTATAAATTTCATCGAACACTTCTTCAATAAATTTTCTATCGTGCGATACGGCGATAATTGCTCCACCAAATTCCTTGAGTGCCGATCTTATTTCTGGTCCAGATAGAGGTGAGAGATTTCTGGTGGGCTCATCTAAAACTAAAATTTCGGCATCATTAAGCATCATTTTTGCAAAATAGAGTTTAGCTTTCTGGCCGCCTGATAGCTTTTTTATAGGGCGATACATTTCCTCACGAGTAAAATTTAAACTGCCCAGATAAGTAGATATCTTGGTATGTTCTTCTTTATTTCCTTCATTAGCCAAAAACTCGATAGCATTCATATTTATGCCAATCAAATCTCTGTAATCTTGGGGCATATAGCCCACATTTACCTTTGAAGATTTTAACTCATTTATAATTTCTTTAATCAAAGTAGTCTTTCCACAACCATTTTTACCGATAATGCAAATCTTTTTAGGACCTATAATTTTTAGCTCAATGTCTTTAGAAAGCACATTATCATTTATTTTCAAATCTTTAAGTTTTAAAATTAAAACTTCTTTTCCTTGTGCTAATTTTTTATTTTTGCTAAATGTTACAAATATTGAATCTTCAACATCTGGCATTTGAGTTAAATTTTCTTTTTCACGTTCAAATCTTTTTCCCATCGCCTTTACAGTATGCATTTTGTCTTTAAGATTTTTGCCTACTGAGACATCTCTTCTGGAAACTTTATTTTGCTCATGTTGAACTCTTTCAAAAATTTTTCGATAGCGTTCGAGCTTAGCATTGAATTCTTTTTGTTCTTTGGCGGCGAGTTGTGCCTGCTTTTCAATCAAATGCTCACGGTTTTTTATATATTCAGAATAAGAAAGACTTGCTATATTATGTCTGGGCAATTTCCTCTTTCGCAATTGTTCAATGTGGATTATTACATTGGCGCAATTTTCCAATAAAACTTCGTCATGCGATACGAACATAATCGGCATTTTAGAATTTTTTATAAAATTTTCGAGCCAAATCACCGACTCTAAATCGAGATCATTACTAGGTTCATCGAGCAATAATAGAGTTGGAGATTTCATTAGCTCTACTAAAAGTTGAAATTTAATTTTCTCACCACCAGATAGCATTTTAAGCTCAATTTCATCATTAATGAGTTCATGAGAAAATTTCAGTTCTGAAAGCAATAAATAAAATTTTGAATAATCAAAATTGCTAGGATCGATATGCTTTTCCAAATATTTCATTGTACTAAATCCTAGATATTTTTCAGATACTGACTGTGGAAGATAGCCAATAATTTCAGATGATTTATCGATAGTGCCTTGAATGTCTATATAATCTTTTATCAATGAAACATCATAAATTGCTTTTAAAAGTGTAGATTTACCATTGCCCTCTTCGCCGATTAGAGCAACTTTTTGCCCTGGATTCAAAGAAAAGCTAAAATCATTCAATAATGCTTTTAAATCTTTTGTCATATATAGACTCAAATTTTTTATAGTTAACAAATTTATCCCTCCTGCAATGATTGCCAGATGAGAGTATTAAAAAATCTGCTTAAATTTAAGCAGACGAATAGACTTTTATAAAAATAAAGACGCAAAAACTGCGACAATATAAAAGCAAAAAACATCTACTCAACATGGCAACCCAAAATAGACCTTAGAAAAGGTCGACACTTCAAGTTAAAAAAATTCACCATATTGATTATCTGTTCATTGCTACCTCCAAAATATATTATGGTGGAGCCTAGGGGACTTGAACCCCTGACCTCTTGACTGCCAGTCAAGCGTTCTCCCAACTGAACTAAGGCCCCGTGAATATAATATTATATCAGATTCTAAAAAATATCAAGCATTTAAATAGCTTTTAAATTTTATATTAGAAGCTCTAAGCGATTAAAAATTGTTTAATATGAAAGTTTTGATATAATTATATATATAGCCTGAAAGGAGTTTCATTATGATCAAACTGGAACATATTTATTACATACTCGAAATTGAAAGAGCCGGTTCAATTAGTAAAGCAGCAGATAAATTGTATCTGTCGCAACCATATTTGAGTCAAATTCTAAATAATATCGAAAACAGATTGGGCTTAAAGCTCTTTTATAGAACGAGCAAGGGAGTTAAACTCTCACCTGCCGGAGCTGAGTTTATAAAGCTTGCAAATAAAATAACTAAGAATATTAGAGATATTGAAAATTTAAGTAAAAAATTTAATTCAGAAAATCAAGAAATTTCCATTGCGAGCATGCCCTCTTTTACAATGATCCATTTAGTTAGCTCATTTAGAAAGACTGTGGGCGAACTAAAGCCCAAATTTGTAGAATTGCCAAATGCAGAAGTTTTAAAAGATATAGAACAAAAAAGACATAATATCGGCTTATATTATATAGATTCCAGAGAATATCAATATAGAAAAAATGAACTGTGGAAAAAGGGGATCAATTTTAATCCCTTAATAGACGAACCACTTTGCGCCGTAGTCAATTGCGAAAATGTTTTAGCAAATAAAAACTCCGTGAGCTTAAAAGAATTAGAAAATTATAATTTTTTAGCTGAGTCTATAAAAATTGAAAATCTGAAAGAAAAGCATAAAAATATTTTGGCGCCCGAAATTTTCAAAGTGTCAGATTCGGGGCCCAGCTTCAACAATAATAGAAGTCTATTTTATTATTTGACCAAAAATGCCGAATCATACTGTATTGGTCAGCGCGCATTAAATTTTTTCAATCCATTTTATGAAAGTGGCCAGATTAAATATTTGCCAATAGATGATTTAAATATCTCATTGGTGACAGGATACCTGACACATGAAGATAAAGAATCTTCTCATTATGAAGAAGAGTTTATAAATTATATAGAAGAATTTTTTACAAAATATAGAAATGATAAAGCCAATAGAGATTTTGTAATCGATAAAATCTTTAAATAAGAAAATTTGCCTCATCAATGATGAGGTTTTTTCATGCATAAATTTAGCTATAATCATATAGCTATACCAAGTATTGATAATAGAACATAGTGAGATATCACTATACTGTGATAGAATTTAATTGAAGATAAATACGTCGACCTATCACAGTAATTATGATTTTGTTATAACAAAAAGTTGAAAGTGCGTGTAGTTTTTTACATTATAAAATTTAAAGGAGCAAATTATGTATGATATTTTAATCAAAAACGCAAATATAGTAGATGGGAGTGGCAAAGAGGCTTATAAAGCCGATATTGGAATTTTAGAAGGTAGAATATTTGATATTGGAAAGATAACGGACAGAGCAAAGACGATTATAAACGCAAATGACAAAGTCTGTATACCAAGTTTAGAAAATGGCTTTGCCAAAAATAATTTTAACAGTCCATATAATAGGCAAAAAAGAGATTTAACAAATAGAAAAGGCTATATTAGAAGAGGTTATGACGCAGATATAATCATTGGAGCTTATACTAATATTGAAGATCTAAATGAGTTATCTAAAAGCTTTAATAGAAATCAAGCAATAGAAACTCTTATATTGAACGGAAAGATTGTCACAGATTCAAAAAGATTTGTGGGCTAAAATTTTATAAAATTTATTTGGTGCTGATTAATTTATCGGCACTATTTTTTTAATTAAAATTGCAAAGTTTGTTAGCCTGATTTAACAAATTGAATAAAGGGTATAATTTTATTATAAAATTGAAGGAGGATTAGTTAATGAATAGAATAGAAAGATTTTTTAATATCGAAGAGGTAAATGCCCATTGCGATATCCCTTGCGGAATTTATGATCCGATAACGGCACAGATTGCGGCACTTACAACAGTCAGAATGATTGATCTTATGAAAGACACCTTAGAAGGCGATTTAGCCGACATGGATAAGAAAAATAAATTTGCAAGACTTGTCAATATTAAAGAAGAGCACGCCGAAAAAACCAAACACGAAATCAGAGTAATCTGGGGCGATTTCTTTAAAGCAGGTCATTTTGAAAAATATCCAAATCTCCACGATTTAACTCATGAGATTATGATTTTGGGCTCCAAAGTTAAACAGGGAACTGATAGAGAAAAGGCCGTAGAATTGGTTGAAAAAGTTAATGAATTTGCAAAAATTTTCTGGGAGATTAAAGGCGAGGAAACTGTCGAAGCCGAAGCACCATATGCTCCTAAACTAAAAATGGTTTATCGTAAAATCTAAATGTTAAAGATTGTAAAAGTTAGAGGAGTCAGTATGACTCCTCTTTATAATCCAAAAGAATATCTCCTATGTAAAAGGGCGAGCAAAATAAAAATTGGCGATATAGTTATTGCAAATACCAAAACTTATGGAAAGATTGTAAAAATGGTAAAAGAAATTGATTATAAAAATAGAACTTGTTGGCTTCAAGGTATAAATCCAAATAGTATAAGTTCAAAAGAGATTGGGGAAATTGCGTTCAAAGATATAGAATGGATTGTAATTTTTCCAATTAGAAATAAATTAAAAAGAGAATTGGGCATAAAGAGAGGGAGATAATTTTATCTCCCTAAAATTTTATTTAGCTTCTTTTTTTTGAGCTTCAAGTCCCAAGACATTCAATATATTCCAAGGACGGTTAAATAGCGGTTGGAAGAAGAAATCTCCAAATGCTAGATCGTCTATTGTTAGCTTTCCTTTGATTGCCATAGATAGAGCTTGAATTTGGCCTGTTAAATTATGTTTTGAAAGAATTTGGCCGCCTAAGATTTTTCGGCTATCTTTGTCATAATATAGTTTAGCATAGACTTTTGCGTTCATATCTTCAGGTAGATATTCGTCTAATGCAAGTCTTTCTACATAGACTGAATCATAATTTAAATCAGTAGCTTTAGCTGCTCTACCATTTAAGCCAGTCGATGCAAAATAATAGTCGAAAACTTTTAAGCCCGATGTGCCTTGCGTTCCAGTATATTCAAATACATCGCCTTCCAAATTTTTGGCTGCAACTCTGCCTTGTTTTCTGGCATTAGTGGCAAGGTCGACATTTTTATAATCTTCAGTTGGATTATATTTCATAAGCGTTGCTCCGCCTGCTGCAAAAACATCTTTTGCCGATGTTTTCATATAATCATCGACTATAATGAAGCCCTTTTCGTTCATTTTTAGCGTATCTTTTAGCCAAGCTGTATTTGGATGATTACCGATTGAAGTGATTACAAGCTCTGCAGGACAAACACCTTGATCTGTCACAACGCCTGTGACCTTTCCGTCTTTTCCTTCAATTTTTTTAACATCTACATTTGGTGTGAAGCAGATTTTGTTCTTTTGCAGCTCTTCTATCAAAATATCGATAAGCTCTGGATCTAAATTGGCTTTTAAAGGTCTTTCGGATCTATTTAATATAGTGACTTTTTTGCCCATTTTGGCAAAAGACATAGCCGCTTCGATTGCAATATAGCCTCCGCCAATTATTGCAACATTTTCAATTTCTTTCGACTCTCCAAGTTTTTTCAATGCCACTGCATTGTCTCTGCCGGCGTAAAGATAAATATTTTCTAAATCCATGCCTTCATATTTGGGAATATTTGGCTCGACGCCAATACCCAAGATTAGACGGTCATAAGTATCTATGCGCTCTTTATCAGTTTTTAAATCTTTAACTTTAATTTCATGTTTATCGGGATAGATTTCTAAAACTTTTGTCTCCGGATAAACTGTAACGCCTCTTTTGCGCATAGCTTCTGCGCTAGAATAGCGAATCGTATCAACATCTTTCACAGTACCTTCCAGGTACGTATGCATACCTCAGGACATAAAGGAGAGATAATCTCCCTGCTCATACCATACTAATTCATAATCTTTTTCAGATTGTAACATTTCTTCTAAAGCTTCATATCCGCCATGGGACGAGCCAACAACAATTACTTTCATAAAATCCTCCTTTTTATAATTTGTGCTAAAAATTGATTTTCTGTTAGCACTAATTAACTATATACCCTAATTATAATATTATAAAAGCAAATCTTATTTTAAAAAATTCTAATTACTTAAATTGACAAATATCAAAATCATTTTTATACTGAAAGTAGAGAAGGGGCTGTTTATATGTATGAAATTTTAAAAAATGAAAGCAAGATATTCGATTTTATACACTTTAATCGGAATGAAAATATAATGAAAGCCATGATAAAAGAGCATGGAGATGCCTATAAAAGACCTTATAGACATTTGAAAAAATTTTTAGAGATTTTGCCAAATAGACGCGAACAACTGAAAAAATTTTATATGGATGAACTATTTATATATTCTAATTTTAGAAAGTATATAGAAATTTATGGTATGAAATCTTGTGAAGAAATTTTGATGGCTTTCGAAAATCTAAGCGAAGAAGAAATCAAAGATTTGGTAAAAAACTCGATACTACAAATCGATTCAGAGGCCGATTTTAAACAGAGCTTTGAAAAAAATCTTGAAACAATTCCAATTGATGATGCTAAAAAATGGTATCTATTTAGGGCCTATCAATTTCCGAAAGAGACCATGAAAGAATATACTGATTTGATGAGAGAGTTTTTGCCAAAATTTAATGAAATCTATGACGAACTGGAAAGTGATTTTGAAAATTTTAGTCGAGAACTTATGAATACGCTTAAAAAAGAAAAAGAAAAATTTTTCTACAATATGTGGGATGGATTATATGAAGAGGACAATGTCCGTGTTAGCATGGAAGATGCCAAAAAGATTAGGCGCATTATAATTTCCTATTCGTTTTCTTTAATTGCGTGTAAAAGTTCATTTCTCGGAGACGATTTATATCTTTTAGGTCGTCATATTTTAGAAGAGAAAGAAAATATCGTCAATGTGCATTTTAAACGAGATGAACATATAGTCAGTTTCTTCAAAAATTTAGGAGATCTCTCGCGTTTTAGAGTTCTATTGGAAGTCGTAAAAGGAAATGGCTCAAATATGAATATAGCAAAAGAACTCGGCATATCAACTGCTACAATTTCATATCATCTGATGAATTTACAAGATTCAAATATTATAAAGAGAGATAAAAATCGCAAAGGCGTGCATTATATATTCAACAAGGTCGGTACTCAAAAAGGTTTAGATGCCTTGATGAATTATTTAGAAAAATATTCTATTGAAGATCAATAATTAGAATATTATTGAATCTATTATGAAAAATAGACAAACCCCCAAAAGTTAGACCAAGAAATTGAACTAACTTATGGGGGTTTTTATATGTCTAAAAATATAGTAATGAGTATAAATTGAATGTTAGGAAATTAGATTAAAATAAATTATATTTTATGCATATCTTTTAAGCCAATTTTTCGTCTTATAAATATAATATCCCATCGCTGCGACAAATACATTTGATAGACTCATAGAAATCCAAACAGCTTTTGAATCAAAGTTTAGGGCTCTAAGTATTAAAACTATCGGAATTCTAAAACCCCAAAGCCTTACAATATCCATTAACATCGAAATATCTGTTCTGCCGCTGCCTTGGAATGTGCCTTGTAAAATATTAAAAATTCCAACTGCTGGAATTATGACTAAAGAGTGCTTCATATAGGCGACTGCTTGAAATAGCATTTCGGCATCTGCATTTGGTAAAAATATTTTAAATACATCTTGCTTAAAATAGAATAATAAGCTCCCAATTGTCATCGTCATTGCCAGTGAAATTTTCATACCAGTACTAAAGGCATTTTTAACTCTCTTTGGTTTATTGGCTCCTAAATTTTGGCCCACTATTGTTGTGAGCGAATTGCCTATGCCCATTGCTGGCATGCTTGCAAGGTCTGTGATTCTATTTATCATACCGAATGCTGCCAAAGTCTTGGTGCCGTATGAGGCGATAAACGAAAGCATAATTATAAAACCAAAAGCTGAACCGCTCATGCCTATTGCAGATGGAGTTGCTGTCATAAAGACTCTTTTGGCAACTTTTTTACTAAATTTAAAATTGCGAATGGAAAACTTTATATCGCTTATCTTAGTTAAGCCTACGACTAAAAAGCCCACAAACATAGAAAGAAATTGCGAGACTACAGTTGCCATTGCAGCGCCTTTTATGCCCAAATTTAAACCTGAAATTTCCAATATGGGCACAGTTTCAAAAATAAATATGGGATCTAATAAGAGATTTATCATTGCGCTTGTGCCGTTTATTATCATGCTGATTATGGTATATCCTTGCGAAATCAAAACGGCATTTATCACATGGAACAAAAATATAAAGGGCACACCTAAAAAACTCATTTTAAGATAGTCTACACTGAATTTATAAAGCTCATCTGTTGCTCCCATAAATTGAACAATATATTTAGTTAAAGAAAAGCCGATGACAGCTAGTGCAATTCCTGCAATTAAGCTTATTCTCATAAGATGATTGGCATAATTGTTTGCAGCTTTTAAATTGTCTGCGCCAATTGCTCGACTTATTAGAGAATTTCCTGCGATGCCTAGGCCTATACCTAAAGATATAAAAACATAGATTACTGGCCAAACAAAAGAAGTGGCGGCAAACTCAATTTCTCCAAGTCTGCCCACCCACATTGAATCGCCCAGATTATAAAGCGTCTGTATTAAATTGTTTATCATAATTGGAAAAGCCAAAGTAAAAATTAGCTTCGGCATTTTGCCTTCTAAAATCAATTGTCTCTTCTCGATTGAATCCAATTTTAACCTCTCTTTATTTACATTTTAACTTCAATTTTATCGCCTGGGTTTTTTAAAAGATGAAGCTTTGTTTTCCCAAGTTTCAATTTTTTTATATAGTCCTCGATTTTGTCTACATTTTCGCTAAAATGCATTGGAATAAAGTATTTTGGCTTTACTTTATCTATAAAAATTTGTGCGCCCTCAGTTGTGAATTTTCCCAATCTGGGATCGACGGGGAAAAAAGCAATGTCCACAGGATATTCACAAATTCTATTTATTATATCCAAAAAATCTGAATTCATTTGTTTGCGTTCATCTTCTGAATCTTCGGGCCATATCCATAAATTTAAATCGCCTGCAAAAAAGATATTCACATTATCCACACAAATGTGCATACTTATCCCCAGATCTGTCGAGCCGAAGCTATTTATATTCATATTTTCGTATTTTAAGCTCTGATTTGGCTTTAAAAAGTGAAAGTTATCCACAGATGGATTTTCCAAAACTATATCATCAGAGAGAAAATATTGAAAATCGCCTTTGAGTTTTAAAACTTCGGGATTATAGTGATCTTTATGCGAATGGCTTATGAAAACTTTTCCCAAGTCCATCTTGGGGAGCTCTCCTCTATAATAATCGAATAAAAAATTTTCGTCTCGCATGTTAATTCTAAACGAACTGTGGTATATATATTCAATGAGCATATTAGTCCTCCAATTATTAAAAACTTTTTAATTATTAAGGTAATTTTAAGATATATTACTCTTTATTGTGTATTATACCATAAAATGATAGACTTAATATGCTTTTAGAAGGAGATAATGAATATGACAAATGAAAACTTTAATGAAAATTATGATGAAAATTTGAATGAAGACAATTTTGACAATTCATTCAATACGAGTGAAGTAAATTCACAAAATTATGATACTTATCAAAACTCATATAGTGAAAATAAGCCTTATGCTTATAGTAATCGCTATGAAGAAAAGAGAAGAAAGCCAAAGGGTGGAGCGTTTAAGACTATTATACTTGCCCTGATATTTGCGATTTTAGGTGGAATGTGTGGTAGCTTTTATGGCTATAAAATGGCGCATCAAAGACTTGGAGATCCAGAGGCAGCTGTCATAAATCAATACACTATAAATCCGTCAGACAATGTAAATACTGTTGCGGCAGTTGCACAGGCTAATTTAGATTCTGTTGTGGGCATAACGACTAAGGGCGTTACTACTGATATGTTCTTAAGACCAAGAGCAGTTCAAGGCACAGGTTCTGGTGTAATTGTTGACGAAAAAGGCTATATACTTACTAATCATCATGTTATAGCATCGCTTTCAAACGATAATTTTAATCAAAGTGGACCTTATGCCGAAGAGATTACAGTCGTTTTAAATGACAATACAACATTGCCAGGAAAAGTGCTTTGGTCAGAAGAAAAACTTGATTTGGCCATTGTAAAAGTTGAACCTAAGACAAAGCTTCAAGCTGCAAAATTAGGCGATTCAGATAAGATTACTATCGGCGAGATGGCAATTGCAATAGGAAATCCATTATTTATTGATTTTAAAGGAAGTGTTACAGCAGGTTATATTTCAGGCTTAAATCGTTCAGTTACAATTAGTGCAAGTGAATCTATGGAGGAATTGATTCAAACAGATGCATCTATAAATAAAGGCAATAGCGGTGGACCTTTGTTAAATGCAAAAGGCGAAGTTATTGGTATAAACACTTTAAAACTCCAAGGTGATGGACTAGGCTTTTCAATTCCAATCAATATTGCAAAACCTATTATAGAGCAAGTCATCAATAAAGGCAGTTATCAAGGCGTTTATTTGGGAATCAGAGGCGCTTCTGTAGAAGTGTTTAAACAGATGGGCATTGACTATGGCATTGACCATGGAATTGGAATTGCAGAAGTTATGAAAGATTCTCCTGCAAGTCTTGCAGGCCTTGAAAGAAACGATGTTATACTTGCAATTGATGAAAAAGAATTAAATAGTATGGACGAATTACAAAAAGAACTTTATAAATATAAAGTGGGCGATACAGTAACATTAAAAATCTATAGAAATGGTGTAGAAGAAAATTTAAAGCTCACTTTTGAAGAGAGCAAAGATATTTAATTTAGATTTTTGAAAATATATTTAACTAATGATAAAATATAATTAAGATTTCAAGACTGTCTTTCACGGCCGTGAAAACAGTCTTTTTTTATTAATTGTGAAGAAAGAAGGTATATTATGAAAGCTCTATTTATAGTCATCAATGATGCGAAAAAACTTACAGAAGTTTCTAAAGCATTGAGAGAAGCCGGCTTTACTGGTGGCACAGTTTTGCATTCAGAGGGTCTATATAATAATTATGAACGCTTTGGCGAACAGCCATATAGCTCTCATTCTCTGATCTATATGTTAAATCAGGGAAAACCACTCAATAAGGTTGTGTTTTTAATTATGGAAGATGAGCGAGTAGAGGCTGCAAAGACTGCAGTTAGAAGTGTTATAAAAGATTTTAATAAAGATAATGTAGGAATTATGTTTACGATGCCCATTTTAGACGTGGAGGGCTTGACGCATAGAGAAGAATTATCGGATTGACGGGAGAAAAATTATGGAAGCTTTATACTATATGGCGATAATACTCATTGCGGGATTATTATTTGCCAAAATTTTTGGAATGATTAAATTGCCCGATGTAACTGGTTATCTATTGGCCGGAATTATAATTGGGCCTTCAGTTTTAAAACTTATACCAATGGATAGCGTGAAAAATTTAGAGATAATCTCACAAGTAGCACTTGCAATTATTGCATTTACTACGGGCATTGAACTCAAATTTGACAAATTAAAAACTGCTGGAAAAAGCATTATGATCATTACTTTTGCAGAAGTATTTGGAGCATTTTTATTTGTGGCAATCCCGATGGTTTTGATATTTAAGCAGTCAATTGCATTCTCAATTGTCTTAGGCGCAATAGCCACTGCAACTGCACCTGCATCGACGATTATGGTCATCAGACAGTATAAGGCGAGTGGGCCTTTAGTTGATACTTTGATACCTGTCGTTGCAATTGATGATGGCCTTTGCATTATGATGTTTGGAATATGCTCCACGATTGCTAAGACATTAATATCTAATGCCGAACTTTCAATTTTTTCAATGCTTATAAAGCCATTAGGAGAAATTGCGGGTGCAATTTTATTGGGTCTAGTATTTGGCATAATTGCAATTAAAGTTTTAAAAATATTAAAACATAGTGCAAATCTCACCAGCTTTATTTTAGCAATGATATTTTTACAAACCTTTATTGCTATTAAATTTGAAATTTCTTCATTGCTAGTTATGCTATCTTTCGGTGCGACAATTACAAATCTTAGCACTTATCAACATAGGGCAATAAGCGCAGTAGATGGAATTACGGGGCCCATATTTATGAGCTTTTTTGTAATTTCTGGAGCCGATTTAGATCTTTCAGTAGTCGCAAGCGTAGGTTTAATTGGCGCAGCCTATATTCTCACGAGAATTGCAGGCAAAGTTATTGGCTCATACTATAGTGCAAAATTTTGCAAACTAGATAAAAATGTCTATAATTATTTAGGCTTTACTCTATTGCCACAAGCTGGAGTCGCCATTGGACTTGCAATGCTCGCCTCAAATATTATTCCGCCACCATTTGGCGCTCAAATTAGGACAATAATTTTGGCGGCAACAGTATTTTACGAAATCACAGGACCAATGTTAACAAAGTATTCACTCGAGCGAGCTGGCGAAATTACTAAATAAATTTGAAACTTCCAATTAGATTTAGAATCTTTTGGAAGTTTTTTATTTTACTTTATATATTAAAAATATGCCAATTGCGAAATATATTGTGGTATAATTAGAATATAAACGTTTGCAAAGGGGGAATAAGCTTGGAGCAAGTTTTGAATTTTATAGAAAAAGCCAATACGATATTATGGAATTACATATTGATTTTTGGACTATTAGGTACTGGAATCTTTTTGAGTATAAAGCTTAAATTTCCTCAATTTAAACGTTTTAGATACGCTATAAAGAGTATGTTTATCAGTATGCGCGAAAATAAAGACGATACTGAGGGCATTTCTTCATTTCAGGCATTGACTACTGCAGTTGCCGCACAAGTGGGCACTGGAAATATTGTTGGAGTTGCAACGGCCATTGCTGCCGGCGGCCCAGGGGCTGCGTTTTGGATGATGCTTTCTGCATTTTTTGGCATGTCGACAATATTTACTGAAGCCGTTTTGGCACAAAAATATCGTGAGAAAAAAGACGGAGCATTAGTGGGCGGCCCGGCATACTATATGAAAAATGGCGTTGGCTCTAATGCACTTTCAATATTTTTTGCGATAGTCTGCATATTGGCCTCGATGGTTGTGGGGATTATGGTGCAATCTAATTCGATTGCAAATTCTGTAAGCTCGGCATTCGATGTGCCGATAAAAATGGTGACTTTAGCTTTAGTAATCATTGTCTTTATGATACTTATTGGCGGAATTAAGCGCATATCAAATTTTGCACAGAGAATTGTACCACTGATGGCAACTTTTTATATTATAGGCTCGATCGTAATATTAATAATGTTTAGATCAAATATCTTATACGCCATAAAAAATATTTTCATAGGCGCATTTAATCCAAAGGCGATTGGCGGAGGGGCATTGGGCATTACAATTTCATCTACATTGAGATATGGTCTTGCGAGAGGGCTTTTTTCAAACGAAGCAGGCATGGGCTCGACTCCTCATTCACACGCAGTAGCAATCGTAGAGCATCCCGCAAAACAAGGCTTCGTTGCGATGGTTGGAGTTTTTATTTCCACCTTCATAATCTGTATGTCGACAGTAATTGTAAACTTGGTCACTAAATCGTACGATCCAACGGTGCCTGCAGAAATTATGATAAAAAGCGATGTATTGATGACGCAAAGAGCATTCGTTATGAGCTTTGGACATTTTGGAGAAGTTTTAATTTCGATTTGTCTAAGTCTATTTGCACTAACGACTATTGTGGGCTGGTACTATTTTGCCGAATCAAATGTCAGATTCTTAATCGAAACGAGAAAAAAGACACTCTATTTATTTAAGCTCTTAGTAATAATTTTAATGGCAATCGGCGCAATAATGACTTCTGATTATATTTGGGAGTTTGCAGATTTCTTTATGGGCCTTATGGCAATACCAAATATTTTAGCCCTAATAATATTATCAGATGATGCAAAAGAAATACTCAATGATTATGACTCAAAAAATTTTTAATATATTACTGCCCTTCGGGGCATTTTTTTTGCCCAAAATCTTTTTTGTTTTAAAAAAATACTAATAGTTGCGATAATTAATGATAATGAGTATCAACTATTGACGCGAAATATAACGGTGTTATAATTTTAATTACAGTAGTGTTATATAGAACTAACAATCAGGTGATGCTTTTGGAAACGAGATCTAAAATATTAAATTCTGCCAGAAAAGAATTTTTAGCAAAGGGTTATAATAATGCCTCTTTGCGCAAAATTGCTGCAAATTTAAATATGACCACAGGCGCGATTTATGGTTATTTCAAAGATAAAAATGAACTCTTTGATGAAGTTACAAAGATTGAAATTGAAAAGCTAAAAAGGCTTTTAGAAAAATTTAATAAGGCATCGCTTCATAGGCCGCAAGATGCATTAGAATTTTTAAAAAGATTTCCATACGACGAGCAAGTTCAAAAGCAGATGATTGAATCGAATCTAGATTATTATAGATTTATGTATGAAAATCGCGAATTTTTTGTCATTTTAAATTCCCCAATTAAAGGTATTATGTATAAAAAATATTTTGAGGAATTTATAGAACTTGACTATAAAGACAGTTTGGAACTTTTGGAGCTCTTATATGGCGAAGAAAATGTCAGCATCTATACTAAATATACATTGAGATTGCTCATTAAGAGTTCTATGGAATCAATTATGGAAATATTTAGAGAATTTGAAACTTTTGAACAGGCTAGACCTTATTTGGAAATCTATATAAGGCTTTATACTACAGCTTTTACGGAATTTTTAGACAAATGAAAATTTAATTGGAGGAAATATGTTAGACTATTTAAAAAAATTCATAAGATTGCATAAAGGCCAATATCTATTATCGATATTATTTTCAGTGCTTTCGGCAATGGCTACAATTGCTCCTTATTTTGTTGCTGTAAAAATAATTCAGCTAATTCTTGCAGGCGACAAAATTATGGCTCATTATACTAAGTATATAATTTATTTAGCACTATTTATGACATTTAGCAATCTGTTTCACAAAATTTCGACCTCGATATCGCATATTGCCACATTTGATCTTTTGGCCACAATCAGAAAATTTTTAGCAGACAAATTGGCCCGTGTGCCGCTTGGAGTTATAGACAATTATTCCTCGGGCGCATTAAAAGATATTATGGTGGAAAAAATTGACAAGATGGAAATAACTTTTGCCCATGTCATTCCGGAGATGACGGGCAATGTTTTGGCTTCTTTATTAACGCTCATTTACTTATTTTATCTAGATTGGAAATTGGCATTACTCGCTTTGGCGCTAGTGCCCTTGGCAGCATTGGCATATTTACTAAAGATGAAAGATTATCAAAAGCGTTTTGAAAACTATATTCAAAAGAATGCAGTTTTAAATAATACTATTGTGGAATATATAAACGGAATTGAAGTTATAAAAGCTTTCAATCAATCGGGAGAGCAGTATGAAAAACTCTCGACTGCCGTTATTGAAGCGGCCGATTCGGCAGTAGGTTGGATGAGAGAAAATATTTATGGATTTGCCACAATGTTTACGCTCTTACCTTCCACAGTCCTCGTCGTCGTGCCTATGGGCGCCTATATGGTCATGAATGGCACTCTAGATGTAGATAGATTTATAATTATAATTTTGGCAAACTTTGGGCTAATTGCGCCTTTGCTTGTTGCCATGGCCCATATGGATAATATTGCAACGGCTGGTCCAATTTTGGAGACGATTACTAAAATTTTGGATGAAAAAGATCTGATAAGGCCTAAAACTTTGACATCTGTTATTAAAAATTACGATATAAAGATGAAAGACATAGTCTTTGGATATAATGAAAAACAAGTTTTACACGGAGTAAATCTCTATATTAAAGAAAATACAGTAAATGCTCTAGTTGGTCCATCGGGCAGCGGAAAAAGCACAATAACTAAGCTGCTCACTTCATTTTATGAAGCAGATGGCGGTGAAATCTTGATCGGTGGAGTAAATATAAAAGAGATTCCATTAGATAAATTAAATGAATTGATTGCCTATGTATCACAAAAAGATTATCTATTCGATATTTCAATTAAAGAAAATTTGCGCATGGGAAAACCTGGAATAACTGACGAAGAAATTAAAACTATATGTAAAAAATGCGGCTTGCACGAATTTATTGAAAAATTACCCAATGGCTATGACACAATTGTGGGCTCAAAAGGCGGCGCACTTTCAGGCGGCGAAAGGCAGAGAATTTGCATTGCAAGGGCAATGATAAAAGATGCTCCAATAATAATTTTTGACGAAGCCACAGCTTATACTGATCCAGAAAATGAATATGTAATTCAAAGAGCCATTTCACAATTGATTAAAGACAAGACTCTGATTGTAGTTGCACATAGGCTTTCCACAATTACAAATTCAGATCAGATTCTATTGATCGACAAAGGTATTGTAAAAGCTAGCGGTACTCACGAAGATTTATTAAAATCATCAGAACTTTATAAAAATATGTATGATGCTCATTTAAAGACGAAAGATGAGAAGGTGGCATAATGATTAGTATATTTAAACAGTTCGAAAGTTTTATAGGCAAAGATAAAAATAAATTTAGAAAAGCAATACTATTATCGATATTTGAAAGTATGCTCGGAATTTCAAAAATAATAGCAATATATTTGATTTTACAAGGCATTATCGAAAATAGATTGAATATGTCTTTGATTTTACAAGCATTTTTAATTATGGCGATAGCAATCATAATTTCAATCGCCTTAAAGGCAAAATCTTCGATGCTCCAAACAGAAGTTGGCTATGATGTTGCAGCGAGAAAGCGAATGGACATTGGAGAACATTTAAAATACGTACCGATGGGCTATTTTAGCAAAAAGAGTTTAGGTCAAATCACAAGTATTGCCACAAATTCATGCAATAATGTGCAAGAAGTTGCGACCTTAGTTATGATGTATTTCACGACTGGGCTTGTCGAAGCTCTTATTATGACAATCTTTTTATTAAAGTTTAATTTAGGCATCGGATTTGTAAGCATTGCAGCCTTGATATACTTTTTTATAATTATAAATATTATAAATAAGATTGGCGAAAATCTTTCTGAAAGAAAATTGCAAGTCGATTCGAGACTTGTGGAAAAGACTTTAGAATATATTCAAGGCATGCAGATTGTAAAATCTTTTAATCTCAGAAGAGATACTAATTCAGAATATATTAAAGAAATAGAAAATAGTAAGAAAATTAATACTAATATGGAAAAAGCATTCATACCTTGGATGTTTATATTATCGTTTGGAATTAGACTACTAGCAGTTTTGATTGTCTATTTGAGTATAAGAAATTTTATATTTGGAAAAATGTTAAATTATGAATCGATTGTCTTAATTATAGCGGCATTTTTATTATTTGCAAAATTGGAAACGGCCGGTTCATTCGTAGCTCTATTTAAACTTTTAAAATTTACGATGAATCAGATAAATGAAGTTGAAGAAATTCCCGTTATGGATATTGACGGGCAAAATATTAAGCCAAATAATTATGATATTTGTTTTGAAAATGTAGATTTTGCATATCAAGACGAATTAGTAATAAACGATGTGAGCTTTAAGATAAAAGAAAATACTACAACGGCAATAATTGGTCCATCTGGTGGCGGAAAGACCACAATCACAAAACTATTAGCCAGATTTTGGGATGTAGATTCAGGAAAAATCACATTGGGCGATCGCAATATTAAAGATTATAAATTAGATGCACTTTGGGACAATATTTCTGTAGTCTTTCAAGATGTATATCTATTTAATGATACAGTTGCCAATAATATAAAATTTGGTTCGCCAAATAAGACTAGAGAAGAAGTTATAGAAGCTGCAAAAAAAGCTCATTGCTATGAATTTATTATGAATATGGAAAAGGGCTTTGACACAATCATAGGCGAGGGTGGTGCATCAGTTTCAGGAGGAGAGGCGCAAAGAATTTCTTTTGCAAGGGCAATTATGAAAGATGCGCCAATTATAATCCTCGATGAAGCGACTGCAAATATAGATCCAGAAAATGAAAATTTAGTACAAGATGCCATAGAAGAATTGACGCGCAAAAAAACGGTAATAATGATTGCGCATAGATTAAAGACTGTAAAGAGTGCTGATCAAATCTTAGTCTTAAACAAGGGCAAGATAGAAGCGAAAGGCACGCACGAAGAATTAATGAAAAGAGATGGAATCTATCGCGATTTTGTAAATATGAGAGAAAAGACAATAGGCTGGAAAATCGAAAGTTAATTGATAATAATTTTCGAATATAGATTAAACTATAGCTTTAGGGTATAATTTATTTAACAAACTTTATAAATAAAATATTAATCGGAGTTTAATTTAAATTAAGGAGGTTATTTTAATGATAGGTAAGGAATTGAAAGATTTAGGAGTCTTAGTTGAAGAGAATGGATTTATGCTAGTTAAAAAAGCAGTGTCTGAAGGTGAAGAAATACCAAAACATAATCATCCTGGAAACAATATCTTTTTTACAGTCGTAAAAGGTAAGATAGAAATTACATTGAATGACGAAGAAAAACATATGATGGAGCCGGGCAAAGTTTTAAATTTCAATGGAGAAAACTATATTCAAGGTCTGGCAAAAGAAGATACAGAAATTTTTATATATCTCATAGGCAGGTAGTAAATTGAAAGATAAGAAAATGCAAAACTTTGTGCCAGATTTTGACAAAGAAAAATTAGAATTTATATTAGAAATTAAAGAGGCCTACAATAGAGGCGAAATATCTTTGGAAAAAGCGCGCAAAAAACTTGCTACAAAAGTCACTAGCTTAAAGCCATATGAAATTGCAATTGCAGAGCAAGAGCTAAAAGAATTTGAAGATGATGAATGCCGCAAAGAGGGAATTCAAAAAATGCTTGAGCTCTTTGAAGGCTTTATGGATTCTTCTAGGCCCGATTTGCCAAAAGATCATCCAATCGAATGTTATTATAGAGAAAACGATGAACTGAAAAAAATCTGTCTAGAAATTGAAGACTTAATACAGTATCCGATAATTAAAAATCAATGGCTAGAGCTTTACGAACGACTTGAGATGTGGAAAATTCATCTTTCTAGAAAACAGAATCAACTCTATTCAATATTAGAGCAAAAAGGCTTCGACCGCCCCACGACGACTATGTGGACATTAGATAATTTTATAAGAGATGAGATTACAAAGGCCAAAGAACTTTTATTAAACGATTCAGAAGCTGAATTTATTGAAATGCAAAAGATTATTGTGGCAGATATTAGAGATCTTATGGAAAAAGAAGAAACTATATTATATCCCACATCTTTGACAATGATTAGCGATGAAGAATTTGAACAGATGAAAATGGGCGATCGAGAAATTGGATTTGCTTATATCGATGTGAAAGAAAAGATTAGAGAAGATAAGATAGAAAAACCTAAAGATGATTTTGGAAAAGAACTTCAAAATCTCTTGCAAAAGCATGGATATTCAGCAAATGGTCCTTTCAATGTGGCAATGGGCAGCTTGACTTTGGATCAGATAAATTTAATCTATAAGCATATGCCAGTAGATCTATCTTATGTAGATGAAAACGAAATTGTAAAATTTTACACAGATACTACGCATAGAGTTTTTCCAAGAAGCAAAAATGTAATTGGCAGAGATGTTAAAAACTGTCATCCCAGAGGCTCAGTACATTTGGTTGAAGAGATTATAGAAAAATTTAGATCGGGTGAACAAGATACTGCAGAATTTTGGATTAATAAGCCAGATTTATTTATCTATATCTATTACACAGCCGTCAGAGATGAGGAGGGCAATTTCCGCGGAGTTTTAGAAATGATGCAAGACTGCACCCATATCAGAAGTCTTGAAGGCTCACAAACGCTTTTGACTTGGGCAAATGAATCGAAAGACGAAAAGATAGAAGAATCAAAAGCAGAAATCGAAAAACCGAATGTCGAAAATCTAATGAATAACGATTTGGAGCTTAATAAAGACACTAAGCTGAAATTGATTTTAGATAGATATCCATGGTTAAAAGATGAGCTGGAAGATATAAATGATGCGTTTAAGATGCTTAAAACCCCACTTGCCAGAATTATGATTCCAAAGGCCACAATCGGAATGATGAGCGAAAAATCAGGCATGCAGGTAGAAGATTTGATTGCAAAAATCAAAGAGAAAATTAAAAATCATTAGAAATTGGCGCTTGAATTTTCAGGCGCTATTTTTTTAAAATTGAATGTTTATAAATAGATCCTAAGAAAGATTAAGTATTCCAAAAATTACTTATATGTAATATAATAGCATAAAAGGGGGAGATTGATATCGAACGATTAAAGCTATGGATCGATAATCATAAACGTTGGATTTATACTTTACAATATATTTTTTATTCTATTGTTATATTATTAATAGTTTTCTTTATTGATACCAAATTTATAAAATTACATTCCTATATTCCCGATATATTTTTTACTAAAGTATCATTGGCAAGGACTGTACTGACATCTCTTGCCGGAGCATTGCTCACTATCACTACATTTACATTTTCAACAATTTTGGCAGTATTGACGCTTTTTGCATCAAATTATACGCCGAGGGCAATTGAAAATTTTATAGATGAAAAGATCACAATGCAGATACTTGGAATCTATATTGGAGGATTTTTTTATTGTATTTCTGCACTTATGTTTATGAGAGAATCTTCCGACGAAAGACTTGTTATTGCAGGGACGATTGCAATAATATATTCGATAGTGTGCATAATTTACTTTGTAATCTTTGTGCAAAAAGTGCTGCATTCCATGCAAGGTGTAAATCTGATTGCAAATATTTATGATGAAACAGTTCCAGTAATCGAAAAGGAAATTTACGACAGAGCAAATACGAAAGAATATAGCTATGAAAAAGGTCGTTACGATATGGATATATATGCAGACGATTTTGGCTATCTAACTGTGATTGATACTGATGCTTTGGAATATTATTTAGAAGATAAGGACGGAATTTTAAAGATAAATTCTAGAATTGGAGATTATCTCGTAAAAGATATGCCAATTGCACTGCTTTCACTAGATCAAGAATTTGAAGACGAGGAAGAAGAAGACAAATTTAGACAAAAGATTGAAAAATGTTTTTTGATGCAAGACAGAAAAGCTCAAGATTCAGATTATAGATTCGGAATAACTAAGCTCGTCGATATTACACTAAGGGCAATTTCGCCAGGAATAAACGATCCAAATACGGCAATCCATGCCATAATAAAATTGAGCATTTTAGTTGGCAAATTGGCAAGTGTAGATTTTTATCATATATTGAAAGCGCAGGGTAAAAATTGTGAAATTTATTATACTTCTTATAAATTAAAAGAAGATTTATATAATACATTTCATCAAATATTACATTATGCCAAAGAAGATGTGTCTGTAATGCACTCTATATTGCGAGGACTTTATACTATACACACTATGGCGACCGACAAAAACAAAGTTGTAGTCAAAGAATTTGCAGACTATGTGTACGATATTATAAACGAGAACTTTTCATCTGCGCTCGATATGGAATATCTCAATGAAGCATATAATGAGATAAAATAAAATCCCGCTTCTCAAGCGTTAATATATTTATAAAAATTTGGGGGGGGGGTAATTATGAAAAAAGATTTTAAGTATTATTTTTTGGCGATTGTAATAGCTTTACTATTACTGTTAAACGCATTTGCACTTGCAAAAATGGGACTCTTTATGGGGAATCTTTTCGATTCAATAGTAAATTTAGATTGGGATCTATTTTTACATTATATCCTGATGATATCAATTGCATTATTTGTAAGTTTTACAGCGCCGTTATTGGCATGGCAATTGGCATTTAGGCGAGAATTGAATAGAATGCTGAGCCTTAAAAAAGCTATATTTGAAAATGATTTAAAAACGGGAATTTTGCAAAAATATGAAATAGTAGACTATACGACGAATCTAGAAACTGTTTATATAAATAGATTTTTAGCCGTTTGGAATATGGTGACATTACTTTCGCTTTTCGTATTTGCAATTATAGCAATTTTGAGCATAGATTGGAGAATGCTCTTAGTCGCAATAGTGGCTTCAATCTTACCTTCAAGTATGCCTTTATTTATTCAAAAACCACTTGAAAAAAGAACTAATGACAAAGTCAAGACCAGCCAAGACTATCAATCATTCGTTATTGAAAATCTAGACGGCAAAAGAGAAATTAAGCGTTTTAGAATAGAAGAACAGATTCAAAATAAATATTTTGATATAAATTTATTAGAAGAAATGGCAAGAATGCGACTTAGATTAATGCTTATGAATGCAAATGTCATAGTAGGAGGCCTGGGAGGCATATCGTTTTTAATAGTATTTGCCGCAGGCGGAATTATGGCCTTTAAAAATATTATTACCGTCGGAAGCGTAATAGCACTAGTTCAGCTTATGAACTATCTGGTAGATCCAATAATCAATATGGTAAATATCTATAATGAATATATAGCGGCAAAGCCAATTTATGATAGACTTATTGAAAAAGCTAGACCAATAGATTTGGAAGATGAGAAAAAAGAAGATATTAAAACAGATTCTAAATTAGATTTAATCGCTGAAAATATAAGTTTCACATATCCCAAAGCCCCTAAACCTGCGATTCAAAATTTTAGCCATAAATTTGAATATGGAAAGAAATATATATTGAGCGGAAAAAGCGGCAGTGGAAAATCTACTTTAGCAAAACTATTAGTGGGTGAATTAGAGCCAGATTTAGGAAAAATTAGTTTAGAAAATAGCGATATAGCTAATATAAAATCAGATACACTATATAAATATATATCTTATATAGATCAAAATCCTTATATATTTAGCGCTACGCCTAAAGAAAATATCAAGCTCTATCGAGAAATTGAGAATTCAAAAATAGATGAAATAGTTAGCGTATTAGATTTGAAAGATTTAGATCAAAATAAAATACTTTCGCCAGATAGCGGAATTTCTGGAGGTCAAAAACTTAGAATCGCTACGGCTAGAGTCATGATTAAACCGACACCAATAATTATAGTAGATGAACCAACAGCAGGTTTAAACGAAGAATTGGCTATAAAAGTTATTGAGAAGATTACAAAATTGCCTTCGACAATAATCTGTATAAGCCATAATCGCAATCCGGAAATTTTAAAATGTTTCGATGAAGAAATTATATTAAATTAGTTTAAATCAGATATCTTTTTTAAAGAGATATCTGATTTTTAACATTAGAGCTTTAGATATAAAGAATTGAAAAAGTTTAGAAATTTTTAATTATATTACTAATTATAAAGAACGGGTATCTAAAAATCGATGTATATGCGATAATTATCATATCTAAATTTAGATAATAATTATTTAAATAGACGATTATAAAACTATTCTTATATTAAATTAAACAGGAGGAATTTATGAGCAAAATATTGGGAACAATTCATTATTTAATGTATGAAAAAATAAAATATCAAGATGAGATTACAAAATATTTATTAGAAGGTAGAGAAGAATTTGAAAAACTGAATGAAATAATGCCGCCGGTGTCGACAGATAGTTTAGAAAAATTGGTCGATCCACAAAATATACACGGCTGGCTTTCGGCACGCATAGATATTGTTGAATCGCGATTTGCTTATGCTATAAATACGGTAGCAGATGCCGAAGAAAAGATATATGAATTTGGAATTAAAGAATCACTGAACAAAAAATTTAATTCGGCAAAAGAGCTCTATGGAGAAATAAATAAAAGACTTTTAGACGGAATGCCTTGCGATCGGGCTTTGTTGGTGAGTGAAGATGAAGATGGAAATCTCTATTTAGAACAAAAAATTAATTTGCATAAAGAGTATGAAGAAAGTCCACTCTTTAAAGAGCCTTCACTAAGTCTTATTAAAAATTGCAACAAAAACGATCCTAAACATAATGAAAAATTTGAAATAGAAGATTTTGAAACTCTCAAGAAAGATGAGCCATATGATGCATCTTTATTTTATATATGCAGATTTCAGTTTTTAAAAGGCTTTCTAAAAGATTCAGGCTACCTTGTCAAAATGATAAATGACACAGATTTTAAATTGGAGAAAATTACAAATTGACTTAAATTCAGCCAATATTTATAATCAAATCTATGAAAACACATACAAAAAATTGGCGTTAGTAGTCTATCTGTATTTCAGTATGCAAGAAAATTTGAATAGCAAAATCGGCCCTAATTTTAGAGCCGATTTTTATTTTGCGAATTTAATCTGTTTAATTCTATAGATTTTTATGAGAATAAATATTTCCTAAAGTACTTACGTTTTTGAGATTTTTACTAAGCTAAT
>JAUNVH010000060.1 GCA_030537765.1 Tissierellia bacterium
TGATCTAAGAAAGTTTATGAGCGATAAAGCTTGTAAACTTTTTTGTTTGAAAAGAATTAAGTTAATTTCGTTACATGCAAATAAATAATTCGATTTAGTAAAGACTTCAAGTAATAAATATATAGAAAAAATTCATTCATTTTATATTTTTAAAATAATACATTAATTCAAGAGTACTCAATATTAATTTATGAAAATTGATAAATCATTTCTAAATACTTAATTTTTTTGAATTAAAACTAATTATCAATTTTATGTGATTTATATCCAGTGATTAACACAAATATGGTGAGATCAAAATATCGCTATAACACAGTAAAACTAGGGCGTAATAGCATATATAAAAGTTATAAATAAAATGAGATTTTAATTGTATATAGATAAATAATATGTTAATATATACCGTGCAAAGAGGAAAATAAAGATTCAAGATATTTGATAAAGGCAGCTTTTTCAAATCAATTAAGAAAAATAGTTATTTAAAATAATGAGGGGATATTTTTATTTTGTAGAGGCTTGTCTTTAACGAATTATTTTTTAGAATTAAAAAATTATAGAGGAGGGATTTTGAGATTAAAAATATTTATTAAAATTTAATTTAAATCGGCAAACGTTATTATTTTTATTAAATTTTAATATTCAGAGCATCAAAAAGAATCTAGCACCAATATTTCTTACTTTGCATAATTTATAATTGCAGGAGGAAAAAAATGAAAAAAAGTCCAATGGATAAGTTTATCGATGCGATTGAAAGAGGCGGAAATAAATTACCACATCCTTTCATTCTATTCTTATCGCTGATACTTATAACAATGATTGCATCATTTATATTGAGTAGTATGGGTATGGAAGTTACTTATTTGAGCGCTGCAAAAGAAGTTGGTGAAAAGGCTGAAGAAGTAACTGTTTCAGTTGTAAATCTTTTATCTGAAGAAAATATAAAGTATTTGTTTATGAAATTTCCAGATATATTTGTATCCTATGCACCACTTAAACTTGTTTTAATTATGATGGTTGCGAGTGCATTTATTGAGAAGACCGGATTTTTTGAAAGCTTGATGAAAAAATATTTATTAAAAGCACCAAAATCAATAATAACTTTTGCGGTCGTTTTCATTGCAATAAATGCAAATCTTATGTCTGACGCAGGCACTATTTTTGCGATAACCATGGGCGGCATAATATTTGCAGCATTGGGCAGAAATCCAATGATTGGAGTTATCATTGGATTTGTTGGGGCAAGTGGCGGTTTTACTGCAAATCTATTCTTAGCAGGTACTGACGCTTTATTAGCAGGAATTACTGAAAATGCCGTGCAAGCGATGGGAATAGATGTAACAGTCAATCCAGCTATCAATTATTTCTTTATGGCGAGCGCAACATTTATTTTGGCAATTACTGTAACTTTATTTACAGAAAAGTTTGTGGTAAAAATGCTTGGTGATGGCGATGGAGAACGCAATTTAGAAATGCTCGAACAGCATAAATTAAGTGACGATCAAGAAAAAGGTCTAAAGTACGCATTCTTTGGATTCTTAGCTTTTCTGATTTTGATGCTTGTATTGACTGTTCCCAAAAATGCTTTCTTTAGAAATGAAGACGGAGCATTCTTACCAAAATCACCTCTATTCAGCTCATTAATAAGCATAATAAGTCTGTTATTTATCACAACAGGTTCAGCTTATGGAGTAGCCACAGGCTATATAAAAACTTCTAGAGATATACCAAAGATTGTATCGCAAGGTTTTAGACAAGCTATTCCATTTTTAACAACAGCTTTAGCGGCCTCTGTATTTATTGACTCATTAAATAAATCAAATATCTTCAAAGTTATAGCAATAAATGGCGCAGAGATATTGAGAAATGCAAATGTTGGATTAATTCCACTATGCTTAGCAGTGATTGCTGTGACTACAATTATAAATCCATTTATGACGAGCGGATCTTCAAAATGGTTGCTATTAGCTCCAATGGTCGTGCCAATGTTTACAGTATTGAATGTCAATCCTGCATATGCACAATTAGCATTTAGAATTGGCGACTCATGCACAAATATAATTTCACCGCTACATTCAGCATTGCCAGTCATAATAGGACTCATTGCAGAATATCAAGAAGAAGGAAAGATTCCTTTCAGGCCAGGCGAGACAGAGTATAGAGAATTAGGTATAGGTACAATATTCTCACTGACAATACCTTATTCAATAGTATTATTACTAACAATGTCTACAATGCTGGTTATATGGTTACTTTTAGGATTACCAATAGGACCAGGCGTAGCATTAAATCTTCTATAATGAAAAGAGGTGCAAGATGTTATTAAAAAATGTTAAAGTATTAAGCTTTAATGTCGAAGAAGGAATTTATGATATCTTAATAAAAGATGGAAAAATTGCAGACATAGCCAATAAAATAGATGATGAAAATTCAGAGATCATCGATATGCAAGGAATGTATGCAACTTCAGGTTTAATAGATGCCCATACTCATCTGGGACTAAAAGCCGATAGCTTGGGACCTTTTTATGCCGATCATAATGAAACCGAAAGTATATTGTCGCCACATTTAAGAGCGATAGATGCCATAAACCCTCAAGACATAACGTTTGAAGAAGCGAGAAGAGCAGGCATTACTTGTTGTGGAAGCGGACCAGGTTCTTTAAATGTTTTGGGAGGACAATATGCATGCATAAAAACTTATGGAGATGTAATTGATGAAATGATTTTAGACCCTTACTTTGCAATGAAAGCAGCTTTTGGAGAAAATCCCAAAAAAGCATATAAGACAACGAGAATGGGAATCGCATCAACCTTAAGAGAATTTCTAAAAGAATGCAAAAAATATTGCGAAGAAGGTGGCGAATATAATAAATCATACGAAGCAATGGTTCCAATAATTAAAAAAGAAAAAGCGCTGAAAATTCATGCGCATCGAGCAGACGATATTGCAACGGCTATAAGAATCTGCGAAGAATTCGATTTGAAATATACACTAGACCATGTTACATGTGGAGCAGATATATTAGAATTTTTGAAAGATAAAAAAGATATACCATTTTTACTAGGCCCAAGCCTCGGTGCGAGAGGTAAAATGGAATTACTCGGTAAAAGTTTCGAAAATGTTGTAAAACTTGCAGAAGATAGAGATGTATGCATCATAACCGATTCGCCCGTAATACCATTACAATATTTGCCTGTATGTGCGGGTATTGCAATCTCAAAAGGAATGCCCTATGAAAAAGCACTAGAAGCAATAACGATAAATCCAGCTAAAGTAATGGGAGTAGAAAATAGAGTTGGAAGTATTGAAATTGGTAAAGATGCAGATATTGTCATCTGGAAAGAAAAGCCGCTTACTACAATTCAAGATCCAAAATATGTATTCATAGATGGACTTGCTGTAGTTAAGAATGAATAATTTAAATATTAAACAATCAATTCAGAAAAACATGGAAGCTTATAAGCTTTATTTATAAGCTTCCAAATTTATCATTTAAACTTTTCATATTTTAAGTGCTTTTAATAAAATAATAGCAAATTTTTTTATTTATATTTATGAATAATACTAAATAGTTATGCATAAAAGAACTCAATGCGTCAATATTAAATATTTTAGTCAATCGCAAGTTTATGAGCGATAAAGCTTGTAAACTTTTTTGTTTGAAAAGATACTTTATCT
>JAUNVH010000061.1 GCA_030537765.1 Tissierellia bacterium
TACAATTTGAGCATATGCCTGTTTATCAACGGCATAGTTCATAGCCTGTCTAACTCTCTTATCTTTAAATTGTTCTTTAGTCATATTGATAAACGCAAATCTAGCAATCGTAGATGGACCTTCAATTATATTAATATTTGGATCGTCTTTAATTGCATTAACTTGTTCTGTTGGCAATGGATAAATAAAATCTGCTTCGCCTGTCTGTAGCATCGCAATTCTAGCTCCATTTTCAACAACAGCTTTCATCGTTATAGAATCAACCTTAGGACCTTCTCTCCAATAATCAGGATTTTTCTTAGCAACATATCCCTCGCCTGGAGTCCATTTTTCAAACACATACGCTCCAGTGCCCACAGGATGTTTCAAGATTTCATCCTTGCCAGCTTCAACTAATTTAGGACTCATAATCTTTATTCCCGCAAGTCTAGATAACATTGGTGCATATGGATCAGTTAAATGAAGTTTCACTGTATAATCATCAATGATTTCCACAGTCTCAACATATGCAAGGTCTCTCATTCTTCTCAAAGCGTTTGCTTCGTCTTTAACTCTTTCAAAACTCTTTTTAACTGCTTCACTATTGAAATCTTCTCCGTCATGGAATTTTATTCCCTCTCTCAAATAGAAAGTATATTCCAATCCATCGTCGGAAACTTCATATTTTTCTGCGAGACATGGAACGAGTTCCATCTCTGGAGTGTATTCCATTAAGCCTTCATAAACAATATCTCTAGCAGTATTAGATAATGTGTCAGAAGTATCATGTGGGTCTAATGAAATTATTTCTGCATTTACTGCAATAACAATATCTTTTCCTCCACTAGCTTCAGTAGTTTCACCCTCTTTTTCTGCAGGCGTTTCTACGTTTTCGGGCTCTTTTGTATCAGTTTTACCATCGTCTGGAGTTTTACCACATGCTGCTAGTGATATAGATAGACTTAGTAATAAAACTAATATCAAGATTTTTTTAAAGTTATTCATTCGAAGTCCTCCTTAATTTTTTATTTAATAACACCTTGTTATTAAATCTTAGATTAATTTTATCATGCCATAGAATTTTTGTCAACGCATTATTTTTAAATCGTTATGATATTTTAACGTATTAAAATCACAGTGTAATTTTTTCTAATAGATAATCTTGAGCGCGGATTGCACCGCCAATTAAATATGCCTGTTTTCCCAATTTGGCAGATTGTATATTTATATTTTTTATATACTCGGCATAGATTTTAAAATATTTAGATTTGGTCATTATCTCTAATATATTTGGGAATCGTTCAAATAATAATCCGCCAATCAAAATTTTATCGGGATCGTAAGTATAGACTATATTGTTTAAAGCGATTGAGAAATATCTGCTCATATCGTCGACCAAATCGATTGCCCAAGTTTCTTTCGATTCAAATTTTTTTGCAATATCTTCCATGCTTTCAATCTTTGGATCTATATTGTTGGCCTTTTTTAATATAGATTTTATACTTAAAACAGTATCTAAACAGCCTTTTCTGCCGCAATTACAAAGTTCACCATTGTAGTCAATGGAAATATGTCCAATTTCACCCGCATTATTATTTGCGCCCCTTAAAATTTCACCGTCGAGCCAAAGTCCAACCCCAACTCCATGCCCAATTGCCATATATGCAATATTGGATTTGTCGGTCAATTCAAGATGCGCCAATTCTCCCAGTAATGCCGTTTTTACGTCATTGTCGACTAAGACCTTAATACCGAATTTATCTTTGGCATATTTTACAATATTTTCATTTTTCCAACCCAATTGTGCCGAAAAAACAATTTCGCCTTTTCTCGGATCAATAATTCCTGGACTAATAAAGACAATACATTCCACTTTTTTTGTAATATCAAAATGTTCTTTTTCCCATATTTTAAATTCTTTAAAAATTCTTTCAACATAGTCTTCCATACTATTTTCTAATTTTACATCGATAGTTTTTCTCAATATAATTTCTTGATTGAGATTTATAATTGCCATGATTACTTTGTCGACATCTATATTTATCGACAGAGAATAGAATCTCTTAGGATTTATATGAAGCATCTTGGCCGGTCTTCCCCTCGCTGCCGAGACTTCACCTTTTTCGTAAATAATGCCCTTATCTAAAAGCAAAGCCACAATCCTCGTAATGCTCATTCTAGTAAGTTTTGTCATATCTGCAAGCATTACTCTAGTGATTCTTTCATTGCGTCTAATTAGATCTACAATGAGATTAATATTTTCTATTTTGCCCTCTTCGATGTAATTTAAATTTTTGTTCATTTTTAATTGCCTTTTCTATTAGTCATTTTTGAGTATTAGTCTTCCATTTTTATATACCGATTTGATATTTATATCTTGATCTATGATTATAAAGTCTGCTTTTTTGCCAATTTCTATACTGCCATAATCTTTTGAAATATTTATAGCTTTTGCTGGATTTAAACTTGCCATCTTAACTGCTTGATGTATTGGAATTTGTAAAAATTTGACCACATTATAGACTGCTTGACGCAGATTGAGCGTTGAGCCTGCAATATTTCCAGATTCTAGTCTCGGTTCATTATTCTTTACAAAAACAATCTGACCGCCAATTTCATACTTTCCGTCTTTCAATCCAGCAGCTCTCATAGCATCTGAAACTAATATAATTTTATCAAAGCCCTTACATAAAATAGCAATTTTTACACTGGCATCGTGTAGATGAAATCTATCATAAATAATTTCTGTATAAACTCTATCATCTGTGAGTGATGCGCCTATTATCCCAGGTTCTCTGTGGTCAAATTCTCGCATGCCATTAAATAGATGGGTCGCAATTCTAGCGCCGTTTTCTATGGCCATCTTTGTCTGTTCATAATTTGCATATGAATGAGCCATCGCAATTGGAATATCTTCTTTTTTTAAATATTTTATGACTTCAATCGCATCTTTTATTTCTGGTGCAATCGAAACCATCTTTAATTTAGAATTTGATATTTCGATAAGTTTTTTTAAAAAATTTAAATCGGCTTTTGCAATATATTTTTCGGGCTGAGCCCCCTTTTTTATAGGATTGAAAAATGGTCCTTCTAAATGAATGCCCAGTATTTCAGCTAGATCTTTTTTATTTTCATATTCTGAAATATTTTTTGCACTATTTAGCATATTTTCATATGAAGATGTTATTATTGTGCCTAAATATGATGTGACGCCATTTGATATATGGTACTTTCCGATACTATCTAATGCAATTTCGCTGCTGTCCATAATATCGTAGCCAGAATTTCCGTGATTGTGAATATCTATAAAGCCAGGCGCTAAATAATTGTTTTCACCGTCTAAAATTTCATCATAATCTTTATAATCTATTTTCTTTGCATCGATTATATCTAAAATCTTTTCGTCTTCTATAATTAGTGAAAAATTTTCTAAAACTTCATGCGGTGTAATAA
>JAUNVH010000027.1:0-18837 GCA_030537765.1 Tissierellia bacterium
ATGCCAGCCTGTCACGCTGGAGGTCGACGGTTCGAGTCCGTTCCAGGTCGCCATATTTTTTACACAATAATATGCTGGTGTAGCTCAATTGGTAGAGCAACTGACTTGTAATCAGTAGGTTAGGGGTTCAAGTCCTCCCACCAGCTCCATATTTTCTGACAACTTTTAATTTAAAAGTTGTTAACCGGAATAGTTTTATCTAATGCCGGTTTATATTTAACGATTTATTATAAATCGTTAAACCTGGAGGAGTACCCAAGTTGGCCAAAGGGGACGGACTGTAAATCCGTTAGCACAGCTTTCAGTGGTTCGAATCCACTCTCCTCCACCATCCTAACACAATGAAATCGAGCGTTAGCGAAGATTGAGCTGATGTAGGATGCGTGCCGCGTAGTTTGAAAGTGCGAAGCACTTTGCCAAAAAGCGGCCACCATATAAAGGACGCTTAAGGCATAAATACAGCTTTAAAAAACGAGAAAAACTTAATGACAAGGATGAAAAAATAACTTTGTCAAAAAGCGGCCACCATCGCGGAGTTGTTTAAAATTCATTAATAATTTTAGCAAATGCATAAATACAACTTTGAAGTATATAATTTGAAATATAAAGGCTAGATATAAATAGTATCGATGTTTGTTTCGAGTCTACTATTCAAACGGTTTAGACCCGAGTAATTTCTTCGCGGGTGTAGCTCAGTGGTAGAGCCCCAGCCTTCCAAGCTGGTTGCGAGGGTTCGATCCCCTTCACCCGCTCCATAATGTTCTTTGGCTTAGCGCACCTGTAGCTCAGTAGGATAGAGCAACGGACTTCTAATCCGTGCGCCAGGGGTTCGAATCCTCTCAGGTGCACCATATATTGGGGCGTCGCCAAGTCGGTAAGGCACAAGACTTTGACTCTTGCATTCCATAGGTTCGAGTCCTATCGCCCCAGCCATTCATGATCCATTAGCTCAGTCGGCAGAGCACCTGACTTTTAATCAGGGTGTCCCGCGTTCGAGTCGCGGATGGATCACCATTTTTTAGGAGAGGTATCGAAGAGGTCATAACGAGGCGGTCTTGAAAACCGTTTGGGTGCAAGCCCACGTGGGTTCGAATCCCACCCTCTCCGCCAAAGACGTATGGAGAAATACTCAAGAGGCTGAAGAGGCTCCCCTGCTAAGGGAGTAGGTCCTGCATAAGGGCGCGAGGGTTCAAATCCCTCTTTCTCCGCCAATATCAATGTGGGCCTTTAGCTCAGTTGGTTAGAGCGCCCGGCTCATAACCGGTAGGTCCTGGGTTCGAGTCCCCGAAGGCCCACCACATTGCTGCCCGGATAGCTCAGTCGGTAGAGCAGTAGACTGAAAATCTACGTGTCGCTGGTTCGATTCCGGCTCCGGGCACCAATACCGCATCCATGAGATGCGGTTTTTTTATATTCCCTTTTCTTATATTATTAATTATTTATATAAATAATTAATAAACTATTCTATTTGAATTAAAATTACCAAGTATTTATCATAAATATTATATTTTCCAATTCATAATATCTATACAAAAACTACTATTTTATACTTAATTTCTTAAAATAATTTTTTACTATATTTATTTTGATAACAATTTTTCCTGATTAAAATGCTGATGATAACGATTGCAGGAAAATTAAAAAATTTTCATAAAAAGTATTGCTATTTTAATCAAAACATGGTAATATAATCAACATATAAAGTATTAATATACTAAAGGAGGTTTTTAACTTGAAAAGAAAATATGCACTGCTATTTTTAGCTATTGTTATGCTATTCTCATTTGGACTCACAGCTTGCGGTGGTTCAGAGGATAAACCGGCTGAAGAGGCAGGACAAGAAGTAGCTGACTCACCGGAAGAAAAGCCGGCTGATGATGGCGAAAAGGAAGAAGAGGCTAAAGAGCCGTCAGAGGGAGAAAAAATTGTTAGAACTAACAATTTCAGTGAACCAGGTTCATTAGATCCGGCTCAAGCTTCAGGTACGCATGAAGGTGGAATTCTCGTTCACATTTTCGAAGGTCTTATGACTTATAATGAAAATGGAGAACTAGTTTCGGGAGTTGGCGACTTAGACAAAGTTAAAATATCCGACGACTTATTGACTTATACTTTCACTATAAAAGATGGCATAAAATGGTCAAATGGCGATCCGGTTACGGCTGCTGACTTCGAATTTTCATGGAAGAGAATTTTAGATCCTGAATTTGCTGCTGATTATGCTTTCCAATTATTCTATATAGAAGGTGGAGAAGAATACAATTCAGTTGAGAAACCTGGTATCTATTATGAAAAAGATGACGAAGGCAATGTTGTCGAAAAAGATGGCGAAAAGGTAGTTGACCATGTGGTCGAATATACTGATGCCGATTTAGAAGGTTTAGATGTAGATGGTAAAAGTGAAGACGAAATTGCTGAACTTGTTTATCAAAAATGGCTACAAGAAGCAAAAGATAATGTAAAAGTTAAAGCTGTTGACGATAATACCTTAGAAGTTAAACTTGTTTCACCTACTAAGTATTTTGTAGACTTAATGGCGCATTATAGTTATTTTCCAGTATGCAAAAATGTAGTTGAAGCTAATCCAGACTGGGCTAATAGTACTGATACTTTTGTTTCTAATGGACCATTCTTACTTAAAGAATGGAATCACGATCAAAATGTATTGCTGGTTAAAAATCCTGATTGGCAATATGCAGATAAGGTAAAAATCGATGGGATTAATTATGATTTGCTCGAAGACCAAAATGCAGCTTATCAAAAATATGATGGCGGAGATTATGATCTGCTTTGGGATTTGCCACAAACTGTAGTTGCTAAACTTAATACGGATAAGAATCCTGAATTGCGCATTGGCAATGAGATGGGGACTTACTATTATAATTTCAACACTACAATTAAACCCTTTAACAATGCTAATGTAAGAAAAGCTTTTGCTTTGGCTTTGGATCGACTTACTATTACTGAAAAAGTAAGTCAAGGTGGTCAAATTCCTGCTACTGGTATGGTTCCTTTTGGCGTATATGATGAAGCTGGTGTCGATTTTAGAGAGGCTAATGGAGAATTAATTCCATTGGATTATGAATCTAATCTGGCTAAGGCTAAAGAGCTTATGGAAAAAGGGCTTGCTGAAGAAGGCATGACTAAAGATGATTTGAATGGCAAAGTTTTGCTTTATAATACTAGTGAGGGTCACAAGAAGATTGCTCAGGTGGCTCAACAGATGTGGAAACAAGCTTTTGATATCGAATTTGGTTTAGAAAATGTTGACTTCAATGTGAAACTTTCACGCGAGAAACGTCAAGATTATGATATTTCAAGAGCAGGTTGGGTAGGCGATTATGCCGATCCTATGACTATATTGGATCTATTTGTAACTGGCGGACCTTTCAATGACACTCTCTATAGCAATCCAAGATATGATGAATTGATTATGACTGCTAAAAACAGTGGAGATCAAAAACTTCGTATGGACTCTATGAAAGAAGCTGAGAAAATTTTGATGGAGGATATGCCTATTTGTCCAGTATATTATTACACTATGCCATATGTTCAAAAACCATATTTGACTGGTGTTTATAAACCTATGCTAGATAGACCGATTTTCACATATTCAGATATTGAAAGATAGACTTATATTTTAAGATAAAAGAAAAAAATTATTAAATGAAGGCCCGATTTTTTTAAAAAAACTTCGGGTCTTCGTTAAAGAAAGGATTTGACAAAATGTTAAAATTTATTTTAAAGAGAGTTTCTATTTCTTTAATTACAATATGGGTTATTATCAGCGTAACATTTTTGCTCATGCACGCGGCTCCCGGAGATCCTTTCAGAAAAGAGAACAAAATGCCCGCAGGAGTATATGAGAATTTACGAAAGAAATACGGATTAGATAAACCGAAAAGTGAACAGTATGTTATTTATTTAAAAAATATTCTAAAAGGCGATTTTGGAGCATCGATGAAATCTAAAACAGAGACAGTAAATCAGATGATTTCTAGAGGCTTTCCCATTTCTGCAAGGCTTGGAATTCAGGCTCTATTTACTGCTGTTTTTTTTGGTATTCTTTTGGGCACTTTTGCCGCTTTGTATCAAAATAAATTCCCAGATTATTTCGCGATGATTACGGCCTTGATTGGAATAAGTGTTCCCAGTTTTATTATGGGAATTTTATTACTTCAATTTATAGCTAAAGGCTCTAGCTTTTTTCCTATGGGGGGTTGGGGAGAGTTTAAACACACTTTGTTGCCTGCATTTGCTATGGCACTTATGCCTATGGCTCAAATCGCAAGACTTATGCGCTCTAGTATGCTTGAGGTCATGGGGCAAGATTATATTAAGACTGCACGTTCAAAGGGCTTGCCAAAATTTTTGGTAATATGGAGACATGCTATTAAAAATTCAATTTTGCCAGTAGTCTCAATGCTTGGCGTAATAACGGCAAATCTTTTAGTTGGTAGTTTTATTATTGAGAGAATTTTTGCGATTCCAGGTTTAGGTAAATTTTTCGTCAGCTCTATTTCTAATAGGGATTATCCTCTAATCATGGGTACTACTGTTTTTTATGGAATCATATTAGTAACTATGCTTTTGATTACTGACATATGCTATACACTGGTTGATCCAAGAATTAAAGTTGTGGGAGATGATTAGCGTGGATAAGACTAAGACTTTACAGAATATAGAAGATTTTGAAATCACTAAAGATTTATTTGAAGCTGTTAAACACGATGAATTAGAAGGTGAGCGCATTACTAGACCCACAATTAGCTATTGGGCAGATGTGTGGCGAAGATTGAAGCAAGATAAGCTAGCGATGCTGGGCTTAACTATTATTATAATTACAATAATAATGGCAATAGTGGGCCCAATGATAAGTGGATATACTTATGAAGAACAAGATTTTATGTATATGAATGAAAAACCTAATTCTCAATATTGGTTTGGCACAGATCCTTTGGGTCGAGATATGTTTACGAGAACTTGGTATGGAACTAGATATTCTTTGGCAATAGGTATTTTAGCTGCGCTTATTGATTTTACCATAGGTGTATTATATGGTGGTGTGGCTGGAATGTCGGGAAGAAAACTTGATTCACTTATGATGCGCTTTGGAGAAATAATCTATTCAATACCGTATCTATTAGTGGTTATACTTATATCTACTATGGCAGATACTAAGGGATCGGGAACTTCATTTTTGGTGATGATTATAGCTATGACTATAACAGGCTGGGTTCCAATGGCATTACTTGTCAGAGGCCAAGTATTGCAATTGAAAGAATCAGAATATTCACTTGCTGCAATTTCAATGGGGGCAAAAAAATCCAGAATTTTAAGAAAACATATTATACCTAATACTCTAGGTCCGATACTTGTTAATGTCACTTTGACAATACCTAGGGCAATATTTGCCGAGGCCACTTTGGCATTTTTGTCATTAGGCTTGCAGCCACCTTTGCCATCACTTGGAAATTTGGCCAATGACGGCTTGGAAGGACTAGCCGTTGGTCTAGGTTACCAACTTTATATTCCAGCTATAATGATATCTTTAATCATGTTTGCATTCAATGTTTTGGGCGATGGATTACGAGATGCACTAGATCCAAGGCTCAGAAAATAAGAGGGGGTAAAAATGGAAAATATATTGGAAGTAAAAAATTTATCAGTATCATTTAAAACCTTCTTTGGAGAAGTTGAAGCGGTTAGAGATATTTCGTTTACAGTAGAAAAAAAACAAACTGTTGCAATTGTTGGCGAATCGGGCTGCGGAAAATCTGTTACTGCAAATTCTATTGTACGCCTATTGCCACAGCCACCTGCATTTTATAAATCGGGAGAGATTTTTTTCAAAGGCGAAAATATATTAGAAAAGTCTGAAAAAGAGATGGTCGACATAAGAGGAAATAAAATTTCGATGGTCTTTCAAGACCCAATGACTTCTCTTAATCCAACTATGAAAATTGGAAGGCAAATAACCGAAGGACTTATGCTTCATCAAAAATTAAATGCAGCTGATGCAAGACAAAAGGCAATCGATATTTTAAATTTAGTTGCTGTGCCAGAACCTGAAAAGAGACTCAAAGCATATCCGCATCAATTTTCTGGCGGTATGAGACAAAGAGTTATGCTTGCAATATCTATGGTATCGAATCCAAATTTAATGATTGCTGACGAGCCTACAACTGCACTTGATGTTACTGTACAGGCTCAGATACTTGATTTAATGAAATCATTGCAAGAAGAATATGGCATGTCTATAATTTTGATAACACATGACTTAGGTGTAGTTGCAGATATGGCAAACAAAGTCGAAGTAATGTATGCAGGGCAGTTGATGGAAGAAGGCAGTGTTGAAGAGATTTTTTATAAGACTGCCCATCCTTATACTAAACAGCTTTTAGAAAGCATTCCTAGACTTGATATGGACCGAAAAGAAAAGCTTCACGCAATCAAAGGTAGTCCACCAGATCTTTATATTCCACCTAAGGGATGTCCATTTTTTGAAAGATGTAATCAAGCAATGGTAATATGTGATATGAAAATGCCACCTATAAATCAACATTCTCAAACGCATTATACGAGATGTTGGCAATATCATCCTTATGGTAAACTAGCAAGAGGTGAAAACGAATGAAGCCGATAGTAAGCGCAAAGAATATAAAAAAATATTTTAAAGTAAAAGAGGGAACTTTAAAAGCTGTCGACGATGTATCGTTTGATATATTCCCGGGCGAAACATTTGGACTAGTTGGTGAATCTGGTTGTGGAAAATCTACAATGGGAAGAACTATGATTAGACTTTATGAACCAACAGATGGTGAGATGTTTTTTGATGGCGAAGATATTTATAAATTTAATGATAAAAAGATGCACAAATTGCGCAGAGATGTTCAAATTATATTTCAAGATCCATATGCATCTTTAAATCCTAGAATGACGATTGAAGAAATTGTATCTGAACCCTTGCAAATACATCATATTTGTAAATCTAAAAAAGAATTGAGAGAACGTGTTGTTAATTTGCTTAATTTAGTAGGTTTGAGAGAAGAACATGCTTCAAGATTTCCACATGAATTTTCAGGCGGCCAAAGACAGAGAGTTGGAATTGCAAGAGCTTTGGCATTGAGGCCAAAATTTATAGTATGTGATGAACCTATCTCGGCGCTAGATGTTTCAATTCAGGCGCAAGTTGTAAATTTATTAGAAAAAATTCAAGAGGAAATGAATCTAACTTATCTATTTATAGCGCACGATCTTTCGATGGTGAGATATATATCAAATAGAGTTGCTGTAATGTATTTAGGTAATCTCATGGAAGTAGCAGAATCAGAAGAACTATATTTAAATCCGCTACATCCATATTCACAGGCACTACTTTCTGCGATACCGATTGCTGATCCACTAAAGCAGCGTTCAAGACAGAGGATAATGCTAGAAGGCGATGTTCCCAGCCCAATAAATCCAAAAGCAGAATGCCCATTTGTGGAAAGATGCAAGATGGCTCAAAAACTTTGCAAAGAAATGAAGCCTGAATTGAGAGAAATTAGCAATAATCATTATGTAGCATGTCACTTTGTTTGATAATTACTTTGTAACCGAGCCGATAAAGGCTCGGTTTTAAGTATTTTGTAAACTTATATATTATATTCTAAAAACTTTTAAAATGATAATTATCACATAAGTATTAAAAATAAAATTTTTAGATCTTATCTAATAACTAAAGTCCTAACGCTAAGATTTATATTTCAATATTAATTAATGAAACTTATAGATGAAATAATAATAGCTTATATTTTATAATCTGACTGAAGTTGGAATAAGATATTAATCAATAGGCTAGTTTTAAACGATTGTTTTTTATTTCATTTATAATAGTATAGGTTTTAATTTAAGACAATAAAAATCTCCTAAATGATTAGGAGATTTAAAAAATTATCTTTCGTAAAATTTTCCCATATATTCTGCTTGCTCATCTGCTGACATATCTTCATACCAATGTTTTACGGTTTCTCTATTAGTTTCACCTACAACTAAAGATCTTACTTTTCCAATATTTTCAAATATCTCATCAATAACATCATCTGTGTCCATTGCTCTGTCTGTTGCGGCTTGGCCTTCTTCACCGCCTGGGAGATTTGACAAAAACGAAGGTGTCTTTGTGCTGCCAAGAGTTGCCACGCAAACGTCTATTCCGTCGTTTCTAGCTTCATACGCAACTGCCTCGGTTAACTTTTTAATATAACTTTTGCCCGCGCCATACTGTGCATTATATGGGCTGGAAGTGATGCCTGTAAGCGAAGAGAAGTTTACAACTAGGCCTTTTTTCTTCTTTGCAAATATGCCCATGTAGTGATGGAATAGCTCCAAAAACGTAATTACATTTACTTGTAACATTTTTTTGTGATCTTCTAAACTTGTATCTTGTAATTTTCCAAATTTATGAAGACATGCTACGTATGAAATCATACCAATGTCTAAATCTGTTGTATCTTTAATGATTCTATTTGCAGCGTCCACTTCAGATAGATCACATACTAAAACTTTGGCTTTTACGCCATAATCTGTTTCAATTTCTTTTTTCAAAGCTTCTAATTTTTCCCCTCTTCGGCCAACTAAAACAGGGTTCATCTTTCCTTTGGCAATCTTTTGTGCCATCGCTTTTCCAACGCCTTCAGTGGCTCCTATTATAATACCCCACTCGCCATACTTTTCTTTTAAATTCATCATATTCCTCCTCATATATTATTGATATTTTATAAAATCTATTCTTCAAAATCTATATTCTGTACAAGCTCCATAGTTCCTAGATATTCACCATTTTCATTTCTGAGTGCATGGTATGAAACGAGCACATTTGCACCATCTTTATTCATTTTTATTTTAACTTCGTCTTTTACATTGTTTTTAAAATCGTCTATAATTTTTCTAGCCATTTTTTCTACTATTGGCGGATGACAAGAATATACATTTCTGCCAATCGCCATTTTTGGTCTTTTGAAATCTTTTGGCCCCTCATTGAAAAATTTATTTATATCATTTCTATCGACAAAAGTTATTTCCATCGGTATTGTGTTTAAAATGGCTCTCAGTTCTTCTGCAGTAAATGAGCCGCCTGGCAAAACTATTTCACCATCTATTTTTTCTAAATCGCTTTCGCTAAAATTCTCACCATATTCCCATCTATATTCTTCAATTTGATAAAAGTTTTCATATTCTTTCATATCAATATAGATTTGCGCCCATTCTTCTTTTGTAAAATTAAATGCGCAAAGCGAAAATAATATATCTTCTTCACGCACTACCATTTGTCTAATATCTTTTAATAACTCTTTTAAAAATTCTTCATTTAATTTGTTAGATTCCACTTTTTTTATTGCGCGATTTATCTTATCTCTTATATTGTCGTCTGTCGTCCACATTATATTAGATGGACCTATAATGCCGTATTTTACTGACAAATGAGGATATATTAAATCTCCTTTTGATGCGTAGTGAATCGATACGCCCTTTAAATTCTTTATATCATTAGCTTTTATTTGTTCATTATTTTTTAATGCATTTTCTATACTATCTATCAATTTTATAATTGCTTTATTTTCTCTTGAATAAAAATTTAAAGGATGTCCTTTTATTTCTAATAATTCATTTTTAATTTTCTCTTTTTCGATAACACCATTTGAGGCATCTTCAAATAGAGAAGAATGTATATCGCTAAGCGTCTTTAATGATTCTTCATCTGTATCTTTAGGCAATTTTTTTATTAAATCTAAAAATTCCTTATGCGATATATTTATAAAGTCTTTTACAAAATCTGCTCTTACGATTTCTAATTTTTCATTAGATTCTAGTCTATTTAAATATACTCTTAATTTTTCCATAATACTATTCATTATATCACTCTCCAATTCGATAGATTTTATATACCCAATGTATAAGCATCTAATTTTATTATTTATATCTATAAGACGGTAGTTTTTTTGTATGAACATGACCTCTTACAACTCTGTAGACTAGTTTCGATTTTTGCGTAGTCTTAACGGCGAGTTCAAATTTGCAATCGGGGCATTCATAAGTTGAATTTAATGCTTCTATGTCTAATTCAGATTCAATTATACGCGATGGGTGAATTTTTAAAAGCCCTCCGGGACCTCTCTTTTGATAAATAAAGATAGGTTTTTTGCAATTTGCACAAGAAATTTGCATAACGAACGAGCCTTTTTGATCTTTTATTGAATATCTGTACTCCATAATACACCTCGCATAGATTATAACATATTTAAATTGAAGAATAAATTTAAAGAGTAGATACTCCATAAAGCTCTTTATTTATTCACATAAGTTCAATACAGTTTGAATCTATTTTAATAATACCTTCTGAGTCCATTCTAGAGAGTTCACGACTTAATGCAGAACGATTACATGCCAAAAAAGAAGCAAAATCATCCCTATTATAGATTAATTTTATTCTATTTTGACCGCTTATTTCAATTTCTTTAGACAAAAAGGCGAGTATTTTTTCTCTAAGTGATTTTTGTGAATATATTTTTGTTTTGAAACTGAGATAATTAAGTTCATCGTTCAATACTTTTATTATATATTCCATAAATAGGGTTCTCACCATACATTTTCTTTTTTTATAATCATAAATATGCTCGGCGTGCAAAGTTATAACTTGCGATTTATCTTTTGAAACGAGCATTGTTTCATAAGTCATATCTGGGTCATAGGCAAATATATCATCTTTCAAATAACGCCTTTCAATAGTTTTATTGCCGCAAATATCTATACTAATTCTATCGACAGTGCCGTTTACGATTAAGCCCATTGTGAGTCCAGGTTCAATTTTTAAAAGCGTATTTGCATTTAAATTTACAACTTTATAGCCGATACAATCTATTATATGTTCAAGATCTTCTTCTTTAAGATCGGAGAAAAACTTTTTAAGTATAGCTTTATCCATTTTTTCATCTCCTTGTTGCCACAGCAACTGATATTACTTATCATTTAATATATTATACACTATAATGTAAAAAAATAAAAACAAGGAGGAAGAAATATGAGTAAGCCTGGACATATATTTTTAAAAGAACTCGGTAGAACAAAGTTGAGACCGGGCGGAGGTAAAGTTACAAAATGGCTTTTTAGCACAGTCGATTTTAATCATAAAAACGTATTGGAAATAGCTTGCAATGCAGGAGGAAATCTCATCGACTTGAGATCACGATACAATGTAAAATTGACTGGCATCGATTTAGATGAAGAAGTTATCAAAGAGGCAAAAGAAAATCTACAAGCATTAGATTATGATGATGTCGATTTAAAAATCATGGATGCAACCAATTTAGAATTTGAAGACGAATCTTTCGATATTATTATTAACGAAGCAATGCTTACGATGTTGAGCCCTAAGCTACGGGATAAAGCTTTGAAAGAATATAGGAGAGTACTTAAAAAAGGCGGCTATTTACTTACCCATGATGTTTCAATACCTTTAGGATATGAAGAAAAAGAATTGTCTAAGACAATATCGCACAGAGTATATCCTCAAACAGAAGCAAAGTGGGATGAACTTTTCAAAAATCATGGATTTAAAACAGAATTTAAATTGACTGGAAAATTCTTATTAATGGATAAAAAACAAGTCATAGAAGACGAGGGGCCAGTTGCGGCTGCTAAGTTTTTTAAAGCTGCAAAAGAAAATATAAATACAGTTCAATTTAAAAGAATGAATATGGGTTTACACGATGGAGATAAAAAATTTATAGCGTACTGCTTGAGGAGGCAAGATGATTAAAAAATTTATTACGCTACTTTTAGCATTTATTTTAATATTTTCACTAACGGCTTGTAATAAAAGCACAGTAAAACAAAATAATGAAGAAAATAAAACGGTAGCTGAAAACAATGAAGAAATAGAAGAAACAGAAGAAAAAGCCGAAGAAAAAGAAGTTAAAGAACAAAATAATGAAGAAAATAAAACAGTAGCAACTGAGAGGATAATTGTAGACCATGCTGGAAACGAAGTCGTATTGCCAGAAAAGATTGAACGCATAGTCATAGACCAAATACCAATTTTATCTACTTATATGGCATATCACGGAGGAAGTGCACCTTATATTGTGGGATATGCAGGCTCGTTAAAAGAAGTAATTTCAAATACTGTACTTTCTGAAATTGCGCCTGAACTTTTAGACGCTGATACGACAGTTCATGCTCAATCCGATTTAAATATTGAAGAGCTTGTAAAACTTAAACCAGATGTAATATTTTACAATGCAGCAAATAAAGAACATAAGGAAGTGCTTGAAAAGACAGGTATTCCATGCGTTGGATTTGCAACAATTATGGGGGACTCACCGGCAGATCCCATCTCGAGACTTTCTGAGTGGATGGATTTACTTGAAAAAGTATTCGACGAACCGCAAAAGACAAAAGAATTTACGGAATACGGCAATGAAATCGTAAATGAAATTGCAAAAAAGATAGATACAATAGATAAAGATAAAAGACCTAGTGCGATGATTCTATTTAAATATGTAAATGGTGTGCCAATGGTTTCTGGCAAAGGCGTTTTTGGAGATTTTTGGCTTCAAAGACTAGGTGTCGAAAATGTAGCACAGGAAGTTAAAGGTTTTGGACAAGTTTCATTTGAACAGATTCAAAAATTTAATCCCGACATACTATTTTTAAACGGTCCGGGACTTTCACCGCTAACTTCAAAACAAGTAATAGAAAATAATGTCGAAGGGGCTGACTTTTCAGGCCTTAATGCCGTAAAAGAAAAACGCGTTTACAATACCTTACTCGGTATGTGGAACTGGTTTACGCCAAATCCAGACGCACCACTAGTATATGCTTGGCTTGCAAAATGCACATATCCTGAAGTCTTTGAAGATTATCCGCTTAATGAAAAGATAAAAGAATACTACAAAATGTGGTATAATTACGAATTAACAGATGAACAAGTAGAGGATATGTTCAATATATAATGAAGAAGTTTTTTATACGTGATGGAAGACTACAAACTAGGGCTTATATTATTTTAATATTATTGCCTATAGTATGCACATTTCTTTCTATTTGTATGGGGCGTATCTATATTAGTCCAAAAAAAATAATAAATTTATTTATAGATCTATTAAATAGAAATGCCTATGAAGAGGAAACTTTTGTATTGGTTATGAAAATAAGACTTCCTGGTATAATCACAGCGCTGCTTGTAGGAGGCGGCTTAAGTCTTTCGGGCCTTAGTTTTCAAGCAATATTTACAAATCCTCTAGCCACTCCCGATATCTTGGGAGTTTCATCAGCTGCAAGTCTCGGCGCAATAATTGGCATATTGCTTTCTAAAGATTTAATAGCAATACAGTTTTTAGGACTAATATTTGGCTTTCTTGCAGTAATAATAGCGATAAAACTTGCCAAAATAGGTGGAGAGCGATCAATTATTCAATTAGTATTAAGTGGTATAATAATGAGCTCACTATTTAATGCATTGGGGGCAATTTTAAAGTATACTGCAGATCCCTATGATAAATTGCCACAGATTACTTATTGGCTAATGGGTTCATTTGCACGCTCTAGCTATAAAGGCATCTTACTTGCGCTACCTTTTACACTTTTAGGAATAATTATAATTTTTGCCCTAAAGTGGCAATTAAATATACTTTCATTAAGTGACGATGAGGCTAAATCTATGGGCATTAATTTAAATTTGATGCGGTTTTTATTCATACTTGCTTCCACAATGATAACTGCATCGAGCATTGCAATATGTGGCCAGATTGGCTGGATGGGACTTATAATTCCTCATATATCCAGACTTTTAATAGGCGCAGACAACAGACATTTAGCACCGTTTTGTCTAAGCATTGGATCGGCCGTTATGGTTTTAATAGAGGCATTTTCAAGAACTGCTTCTGTAATAAGTCTTCCAATATCAACAATGACTGCAATTATTGGCGCTCCAATATTTCTATTCGCAATGAAACAAAACAGAGGTGTATCATGATAAAAGTTATAAATGGAACTTATGGATATAGCAAAGAAAATATAATTTTAGACAATATAAATTTTTTTCTAGACAAAAAAGAAGTATTATCGATACTCGGTTCAAATGGTGTTGGAAAGACCACACTTATAAAGACGATAATGGGACTTTTAAAATGGAACAACGGTAATACAATATTAGATGGGAAAGATATAGATCAGATGTCTAAGAAAGAAATTTGGTCTAAAATTTCATACGTTCCGCAAAAGAGGAGCTTTCCATTTTCATATACTGGGCTTGAAATGGTCTTATTGGGTCTTAGCGTAAATTTATCGGTATTCAATTCTCCCGGGAAAAAAGAATTTGAAAAATCGAAAAAAGTTATGAAAGATCTAGATATTTATAATTTAAAAGATAAGCCTATAAATATAATGAGCGGGGGAGAACTTCAGATGATTATGATTGCAAGGGCGCTAGTTTCAGAACCAAAAGTTTTAATACTTGACGAACCTGAATCGGGACTAGATTTTAAAAATCAGCTGATGATACTCGAGCTAATAAGGGAATTGAAATCGATTAAAGATATATCTTCTATTGTCAATACTCATTATCCTGATAATGCGCTCAGAATTTCAGACAAATGTCTAATTTTAAACCGCGACAAAAGTTATAAACTAGGAAAGATAAATGAAATATTGAATAGGGAAAATATTAAAGAAACTTTTGGAGTAGAAACTGTAATTGCAGATATATCTACAAAAAATAGAAAATATAAAACGATTTATCCACTAGATATAGCGAGGTAATTATGATTAATTTAGAAATTGGAAAAATAATAGATTTAAGAAAATGTATTTCAATTAAAAAAGGGCAGACAATATCAAAAAGACTAACTAATAGAGAAGACGGTTTGAGACTATTTTCAATGTACAATGGCACAGATATAAGCCAAGAGGCATATGGCACAACTAGGGCTTATATATGCATAATGGGCAATTTAAAATTTAAAGATAAGATTTTAAAAGAAAATGAAATGATAGCATTTGAAAAAGACGAATATTTTGAAATTGTCGCAAATAGTAATTCAGTATTTTTAGAAATTTTTGAAAACAAAGGAGATATCATGATTAATTTAGAAAAAGGAAAAGTATTGGATTTGAAATCACTCATAGATTATGAAGACGGAGGAATTTCAAATTTAGATTTAAATTCAGAAAATGGCACAAAAATAATGCTGATGGCATTTGACAAAGGTGAAGGCCTATCGCCACATAAAGCGCCAGCAGATGCTTTAATTTTGGCGCTCCAAGGAGAAGCCGAAGTATTAGTTGGTGAAGAGACATTTGAACTAAAAGAAGGGCAACAAATTGTTTTTCCAAAAGACGTCTTACACAATGTGAGCGCAAAAACTAAATTTAAAATGCTATTAATTTTACCAAAATAGTCAAAAAAATGGGGGGATAATTTATCCCCCTAAAATTTTATAGAGTGCTATTTGGAGTTTTCTTCTCCATATCGTAGCCTAGAGCATAATAATTATTATTATTAAATTCAAATGGCTTTATAATTTCAAGCTCTAATTTTTCATGCGCTCTTAAAGATCTTGGATTTACTCGATTGATAAAAGTTACTAATATAGGAAATCTCTCTTTCATATTGAGTCTAGAAGTTTCAAAGAGATTTGGAAATACATCTGAACCTCGATATTCAGCGTCTACACAGATTGGACCATATTGGAATGAATTTTTAGTATCTAATTTAGTGCCGTGAAACTCCATATTTGGAAGGTCTTTAATCATATGTTGGAATAGTGGCCACTGAGACCAATAATCCCATGATGCAGCCATTGCATAACCGATAATCTTATCGCCATCAAGTGCAATTGTAAGGCCGTCTTCTTCTGTAATTAGATTTTTAAATTGTTCTGTTGTAAAAAGCGTTGTGACAAATCCATTTGGCCTATCTTCATCTGAGATTGTATCGACATGATATCTTTTTTGAAGTTTTTCAATTTGTGGAATGTCCTCGATTTTTGCTTGTCTGTAATTCATTTTCATCCTCCTAAATTTTTATTATAGTACTTACTCATTAATTTTATTTTCCAATTCTTTAAGATGCGATTTATAATTTTTGTTTTCTCTCAGTATATTAGATTTAAATTCAGAAAAATGCAGTTTAGAATCTTCAAATCTCTTCATTAAAAACCCCAAAAGCTGCGATCGCCAATAAGTATAATTATTCAACTCTTGCTCTACATTTTTAAAAATTAGATTTATAACAGCAATATCATCTGTAAAGCCTAAGATCGGTATTGCATCGGGGATTAAATCGATTGGATTGACTAGATACAATATGCCAATTGCTATAAGAAAAACTGCTTTTTTACTTATATTTTTATAAAGTCCATGCACAGAATCATTGAGTAAATTTAAAAATGTTATTACCACAGCAGAGACTCCTGCCAAACTAAATTCTCCAGATTTTGAAGAGAGTATTGCAAAAGCTTTCTGTATATTCTTATTTGCTATTAATGGATTATTTATTAAAATTTTGGCTTTACTACCATATTTTTTTACTAAATTCTTTAAATTGATCTTCAATAAACCGTCCCCCTTATAGTATTATTATATACCCAATGAAGAGAGTTTTGTATGCAAAAATTCATATATTTGATTTTTAATTTGATTAAAATATTATGAAAAGATATTTGCTGATAATGGTACAATTATTTAAAAAAATTTGTTATAAGACATAAAAATGGCAGGGGTGGAAGGAATCGAACCCTCGTCAGCGGTTTTGGAGACCGTTATTCTACCATTGAACCACACCCCTGCGGTTAACACTATCTAATTCTACCAAATATTATTGAAATAATCAAGTACAAAATTTTTTTTAAGAATAATTTAAAAAAATATTAAATATTTGAAAAATAGAATTTCAAATTTAAATAAATCATTATATGAATAACCCTTAAACTCATATTAAAAAGTTTAAGGGAAAATTCTATATTAGCCTATCTAAATATTTATCCAATAATTCATAACAGTTTTCATGAATTAAAGAATTATTAATGGCGAGCAACAAAATATCATCTGGACAATGATATTCAGATTGATTTGTAGCATTTGCAAATTCATCGTCTAGATTTAAGAAATTGCATGACCTTATCTTATCATATTTGTCTTTCATGGTTGGCGATTTAAACAAAAATTTTCCGTTCTCAATTTCGAAGCTAAGACCTTTATCATAAGAAATAAAATCAGCTTTATTAGTATTGCCTTCAATTATAATGGTATCTTTATTTAGCTCAATTGTATTTATTAAAAAGTCATATTGAGATTTTTTAATTGTATTCATTGTGTTAATACGCTTCACAATTTCTGTCAGGCGCGAAAGATTTATCAAATCTTCTCGATTATGCAGCAATAGATCTCTTTCTTTTAAAAGATCAGGAACTTTTGTGTAATCATTATATACTTTTATAAGTTCTCCGCCGGTGTATTTGTCTTTTCGGCTTATGCCTAAGTAGCGCTCCCAAGTCTTTTGCTTATTGTCTTTAGATTTGAGTAGAAATGCTTGCTTTTTAATAAAACGCAATAAATCAAACTCTTTCATTTGAGATAGTTTTGATTCGATACCATATTTTTTTGCGCGACTTTCAATAAATGGTATATCGAAAAACCTTCCATTATAAGTTATCAATACTCTATCTGTATCTAATTGTTTATAAAATGCGTCGAGTATATTTTTTTCCTGAGAGGGCTTTAGTGCAAAATATTGAGTTAAAGTCGCCTCATCTGAGTCTATTTCAAGTATTCCGATTATATATATTGTATTAAATCTCCTGTTGAGTCCCGTTGTTTCAATATCTAAAAACAAAGCCTTTTCGTCACTATCTAAAAAATTGAGATATGGTTTTAGGCTCAAATTTTCTTTTATAATCTTCATTATGAACCTCCTAATATAATTATACCCTTAAGATAGTATTTTAAATTAAGCTTTAATGGTGTATAATCACATTTGAGGTGTAATATGATTTATTTAGACAATTGTGCAACCACAAGAGTTCGCACTGAAGTGGCCGATGCTATGTATGAGGTTTTAACAAAAGATTTTGCAAATCCCTCGTCACTTCATAAAATTGGACTTGAAATAGAAAATAGAATAGATAATGCCAGAGAGATTATTGCCAAATATTTAAATGTAAGTCCAGATGAAATATATTTTACATCGGGAGGAACTGAATCTAATAATCTTATAATCAGAAGTATATTAGATAAAAATCAAAAGAGAAAAGGAAAGATTATAACATCTAAACTGGAGCATTCATCAGTAAAATCTATTTTGAATAAAGCTAGAGAAGACGGATTTGAAATTATTGAAATAGATTCTGATAAATACGGTTCAATTTTAGTAAATGAATTGGAAAAATATTTAGACGAAGACACTCTGCTCGTCACAATTGTGCATGTAAACAATGAACTTGGCGCCATAAATGATTTAAAAAAAATAGGCGAAACTATAAAAGATAGAGCAAAAAATGCACATTTTCATATAGATGCAATCCAAAGTTTTGGAAAACTAAAATTTAATCTAAATGAATTTAATTGTCATAGCCTAAGTGCAAGTGCTCATAAAGTTCACGGTCCAAAAGGCGTGGGTCTTATATATATAAAAAGAGATGTGCATATAAGACCATTAATTTATGGTGGAGGACAAGAAGACAATTTAAGATCTGGCACTGAAAACACCCCAGGTATTGTAGGCTTTGGAAAAGCGGTTGAGATACTTTCTAGAAACTTTGATAAAGAATATGCTCATAAAGCTAAGCTAAGAGAATACTT
>JAUNVH010000027.1:18937-26467 GCA_030537765.1 Tissierellia bacterium
GAAAAGAATTTGGAATCAATAGAAAAAGCAATATCTAAATTAATTGCTGAGAATAATCTAGACAAAGAAAATTATACATTTAAAGTCCATACGACTAGAGGCGATAAAGCGTTTGAATATAAAAGTCCAGAGATAAATATGAAAATGGGAGGCTATGTATTAAAAAACTATCCAAATTTAAAAGTAGATGTGCACAATCCAGATCATTATATCTATATCGACATAAAACAAAATGCATATGTATACACAAAAAAAATTAAAGCTCAAGGCGGAATGCCGCCTGGCACTAATGGTAGCGCAATACTTATGCTATCTGGAGGAATAGACAGTCCTGTGGCAGGCTATATGATGGCAAAAAGGGGCATTGAACTTAAAGCTGTTTATTTTCATTCCTATCCATTTACATCGGAAAGAGCTGAAAAGAAAGTGGAGAACCTAGCTTCAATTCTTGCAAGATATGCGGGCGAAATAAAATTATACAGCATAAATGTCTTGGAAATTCAAAAAGCCATTAATGAATATTGTCCTGAAAGAGAAGGTACAATACATCTAAGGCGCTTCATGATAAGACTATCAGAAAGAATTTGCAATATGGAGAGAGCCGATGCTCTAATTACTGGTGAAAATTTAGGGCAAGTGGCTTCACAAACTATCGATGCATTAAAAGTCACAGATAGCACGACAGATAAACTAATTTTCAGACCACTTATCGGCATGGACAAGCAAGAAATTATTGACATTGCAAAAGATATAGAAAGCTACGAAGAATCTATTAAGCCTTATGAAGATTGCTGCACAGTATTTTTGCCAAAACATCCAGTATTAAAACCAGAGATTAAAAAGATTGAAGAATCAGAATCTAAATTAGAAATAGAAACTCTAATCGAAAATGCGATGAAGACGGCGACAGTTAAGATAATAAAATAAAGGCGCGAGGCAAACTCAAAGTTTGCCTTTTTTTGTTCTATGAAAAGATTTAAATCAATCAAATTAGCAAAGAAAAGATAATAAAATTCATAAATTAAATTATGTTAAAGCAAAAATAAATATTGACTTTAATAATATTAAAGGTTATACTTAATAATATTAAAGAAAGCGGAGGCTAGACGATGGCGATTGAAATAATTCCAGACTGGATGACAAATCTCGAAGAAGAAGATATGTCTTTTATAAAAAATTTTATATTGACATCTGGCTCACTTAAAGAGATTGCAAAACATTATGATGTCACTTATCCCACTGTTAGATTAAGACTTGATCGACTTATACAAAAAATTCGAATTAGTGAAGATGATGCAAATGAGCCATATATTTCTCTTATAAAGAGATTGGCTGTCAACGATAAGCTCGATTTTGATACAGCGAAAATATTAGTTTCGGAGTATAAAAAATTGAAAGGGGGAGATTAAAATGAAAAATCTTACAGTAGCTGCTATTTTATTTTTTGCAATTCTTTCACTGATTATTTATTTGCAAATAAATTTATCAAAGAAAGAAAATAAATGGTTGGGTTTGATTTTGCCAATGATGAGCTTTTTCTTATCATTAATTGAAGTATTTAATATTGTCATTACTGAGGATATGAAAACTTTGCAAATATTTTCAACTATAATAGGCACTTTCTTAATAAATAATATATCGACCCTCATTTTATTGGCTATATATTGGACTCAAAGAGAGAAGATAAGAATCAAAAATGAAATTAACAAAATGAATATAAAAGATTTATAAATATGTAGTAGTAATTATAAAAAGCACGAGAATATGAAAGACTGAACTGATAGTTCGGTCTTTTTTTAGATACAGAATAAAAATTTTGTTAATTTTTCTAAATCATATTGACAGAGAATGGATAATAATCTATAATTACTTTGTTTAATAAAATAAACAAAAAGATTAATATAATGAACTGAGGTGATATAAATGGATTTGGGCGAGAAAATTAAAAACCTACGCATGGAGCAGGGCTTAACGCAGGAGGAATTGGCGGAAAGATGCGAGCTTACTAAGGGATTTATATCGCAGATTGAAAGAAATCTCTCATCGCCATCTGTCACTAGTTTGCAAGATATTTTGGAAGCTTTGGGAACCGATTTAGCAGAATTTTTTTCAAAAAATCACAGTCAAAAAATTGTTTTTTCACCTGAAGATTTTTTTGAAAATATAAATTCAGAACTAGATTATAAAATTGAATGGATTGTACCCAATGCTCAAAAAAATATTTTAGAACCGGTAATCATTACTCTTAATGAACGAGGTGAATCCAAAGAAGTGACTCCCTTTGAAGGGGAAGTTTTTGGCTATGTACTCTTTGGAGAAGTTATTCTTATTACAGATCAGTCAGAATATAAGCTAAAAAAAGGCAATTCTTTTTATTTTAGCGCAAAATTTACACATAAGCTCAGAAATAATAAAAATAAAAAGGCGGCCGTTTTATGGATTACGACGCCACCAAGTTTTTAAAGGAGATTGATAGATGAAAACTATAATTGAAATTGAGAATCTTAATAAATCATTTGATGGTGAAAAAGTTTTAAACAATATTAATTTAAATATACATGAGAAAGAATTTGTAACTTTGCTTGGTCCATCTGGTTGCGGAAAAACGACTACGCTTAGAATTATTGGAGGATTTGCAAAAGCTGATAGTGGTAAGCTTTTATTTGAAGGCGAAAATATTGAAAATTTGCCACCTTATAAGAGACAAATAAATACTGTGTTTCAAAAATATGCTCTATTTCCAAATATGAATGTGTATGAAAATATTGCATTTGGTTTGAAAATTAAAAAACTGCCAAAAGATGAGATTGATAAAAGAGTCAAAGAGATGTTAAGACTTGTCAATTTGGAAAACTACGGACAAAGAAATGTAGAAAATCTTTCAGGAGGCCAACAGCAGAGAATCGCAATAGCGAGAGCATTAGTAAATAGACCAAAAGTTTTGCTATTAGATGAACCTCTTGGAGCTTTAGATTTAAAGCTCAGAAAAGGCATGCAGATTGAACTTAAAAATATTCAGCAAGAGATTGGGATTACATTTATTTATGTCACTCACGATCAGGAAGAAGCGCTGACTATGAGCGATACGATTGTGGTTATGAATAATGGTATGATTCAGCAAATTGGCAGTCCTACAGATATTTACAACGAACCAAAAAATGCTTTCGTTGCAGATTTTATTGGCCAATCTAATATTATTGACGGAATTATGCATTCAGATTTTCAAGTAGAAATTTTAGGCGTAAACTTTATCTGCGTGGATAAGGGCTTTGAAAAAGATGAATTAGTCGATGTAGTTGTAAGGCCAGAAGATGTGGAGCTTGTCGCTAAAGACGAAGGCAAATTAAACGGAATTGTAAAATCTGTAATGTTCAAAGGCGTGCATTATGAGATGACAATCGAAACCGAGGGCTTTACATGGATTGCTCAATCGACAATCGCTAAAGAAGAAGATCAAGTTGTAGGAATAAATGTAATACCTGAAAACATTCATATAATGAGGAAGAGCCATGAAGAAATACGCTGATATATATCTATTTTTACTGGTGCTTTTTATAGTTTTGCCAATGCTTTTGATAATATTTTTGGCATTTTCTCAAGGTGATATGGCGAATCTTAAAGCAATGGAATTTAGTTTGAATAATTTCACTAAATATTTAGGACAAAAGGCATATATAAAAATCACGATGACATCTTTGTTTTTGGCTTTTGTATCTACTGTAATATGTCTATTAATAGGATATCCATGCGCATATTATATTTCGAAGCAGCCCGCAAAAAAAAGAAATTCTCTGTTATTATTATTTATAATTCCAATGTGGATGAACTTTCTTTTGAGAACTTATGCTTGGCTGAGCATTTTGGGAAAAACTGGAGTCTTAAATAGAATACTAGGCGCAGTAGGAATTGGACCACTCAATCTTTTATACAATAATAAAGCTGTCTTACTTGGCATGGTATATAATTTTTTGCCATTTATGGTCTTGCCCATACATTCTGTTTTATTAAAAATAGATAATTCATTATTAGAAGCGGCCAGAGATTTAGGAGCAAACGAAAGCGAAGTGTTTTGGAAAGTAGTATTTCCACTGTCCAAAGCCGGTATTGTAACGGGAGTTTCGATGGTATTTATCCCTGCAGTTTCAACCTTTGTAATCACAAATCTCTTGGGCGGAAACAAATATATGCTAATTGGCAATGTCATAGAAAAGCAGTTTAAATACACCGGAGATTGGAATTTTGGCTCGGCAATATCTGTGGTGCTAATGCTAATAATAATGGTTGCGATGACATTTATGAATCGATTCGATAAAGATGCAAAAGGAGGCAGAGGATTATGGTAAATAAAAAATTCTCAAATAAGATACTTCTAGCTTTAGTCTATATATTTTTATATGCCCCAATAGCAGTACTAATTTTTTATAGCTTTAACGAATCGAGACTTCGAGGTTCATTTACTGGCTTTAGTTTAAAATGGTATAGACTATTATTTGAAGATCCAGAAATTATATCTGCACTGTATAATACGATTATGATAGCAATTTTATCGACATTAATCTCTACAGTGCTTGGCACATTTGCATCAATTGGAATATATTCAACTAGTAGCAGAAAGGCCAAATTAATATTGAATATAAATTATCTGCCAGTTTTAAATCCCGATATAGTAACGGCAGTATCGCTTATGGCTCTATTCAAATTTATGAGCTTGAAATTTGGCTTCAATACTATGCTAATATCGCATATAATTTTCTCTACTCCCTATGTAGTTTTGAGCATTTTACCAAAGCTCAAACAGATAAATCCGCATCTGATAGAAGCTGCATTAGATTTGGGGGCAAAACCATTTTATGCAATAGTAAAAATTATAATACCAGAGATTATGCCAGGCATTGTAAACGGTGCACTGATGGCTTTTACGCTTTCAATTGATGATTTTGTCATAAGCTTTTTCAATACTGGACATGGAGTATCAAATCTTTCAATCGCGGTATATTCTATGGCAAAAAGAGGCATAAACCCAAGCATAAATGCATTATCGACCATAATGTTTGCAGTTATGATATCGCTGCTACTCGTGATAAACAGGCGCACAAAAGAGGAGGTTAGCGTATGAAAAAGCTGATAACTTTGTTTTTAATATTAACGCTCTTTACGGCTTGTAAGTCTGAATTGCCTAAAGATGCAAAAGCGCCGACAGGGGAATATATAAATTTTTACAATTGGGGCGATTATATTGACCCACAAGTTTTAAAAGATTTTGAAGCAGAAACTGGAATCAAAGTCGTATATGATACATTTTCATCTAATGAAGATATGTATATGAAATTAAAACAGGGCACAGATCATTTTGATATAGTAGTTCCAAGTGATTATATGATTGAACGCATGATAGATGAAAATATGTTAGAAGTAATAGATACGGCTAGATTAAAGAATTACTCAAAGATAAATCCCATACTTTTATCTCCGCCTTTCGATCCAGAAGATAAATATAGCGTGCCCTATTTATGGGGAACTACCGGGATAATTTATAATACTAAAAATATAGAAGGAGAAATAACATCTTGGGCAGATTTATGGAATCCAAAATATAAAGATAGAATTATAATGTACAATTCTCAAAGAGATTCAATTGCAATTGCATTAAAGATGTTAGGCTATTCAATGAATACGACCAATATCCAAGAACTCATGGAAGCTCGGGACGCTCTAATCGAACAGAAAGATTTGGTTTTGGCATATCAGGCAGATGAGGGCAGAGATACTATAATATCGGGTGATGCAGATATTGGCGTCATGTATTCAGGCGATGCATTAATGATGATGGAAGAAAACGAAGATTTAGATTATATAATTCCGTCAGAAGGTTGCAATATCTGGTTCGATTCTATGGTAATACCAAAATCCTGTCAAAATTATGAAGGCGCTTTGATGTTAATCGATTTTCTATCGAGACCAGAAAATGCCGCGAAGATTGCGATTTGGTGCGTAGGCTATTCGTCGCCAATAACTGAAGCGATTGAGCTTTTGCCAAAAGAGATTAGAGATTCCAAAATTGCCTATCCAGATATGACTGAAATTAAAGACGGCGAAGTTTATAGAAATCCCGAAGGTTTAATCAAAATATATGATGAAATTTGGACAGATGTAATAACTGCAAATTAAAAAACGTTACAAAATAAAATCTTTTAATTATATAATAGCTTTTAAATTGAATTACTTTTTAAATTATCTAAAATTCTACGAGAATTTTAATACAATTCAATATAATAAGATTTAACCCCCAATATTGGCAAATTGATGTTCCAATTTATGGGGGTTAAATTAATTTAAGATAGATCTATTAAATTATTCTATTTTAAATCTTATATACTTACTATATGTTTTCCAACCTTTTCCTTTCGATGGTTTTTAATATCTTTTGGTGCAATTTCATCGAAATAATCATAGTCACTTTCTTTTATAATATCTAATTTTTTTAGTAATTCAACTAAGATTATATTGCGAGTATCAGTTATGCCGTCAAAAGTTTTGATTGCAAAACCTAATTTTTGTTTTGGCAAATAGCCTCCAAAATATCCATTGGCTCCTGATTTTACAATTATATCTTTTGGATACTTAGATATTATCTTATAATCAATTCTATCAGTACCCGAAGCATATTGAGGATATTTTGTAATTGCATTTGTTATTTCTTTGGCATGAATTGCGAGTTCGTCTGGCAATTTTTGAAAATCGGCCATTTTTGCCATGCCGTGCGCAAAAGCTCTCATTGATAGAGCATGCACTGGAACTCCGCATCCGTCAACTGAAATTGAGCTGTCAGGAATCTTTGTTTCACAAATTGTTTCTAATATATCTCTTATCTTTTGTTGCACTGGATTTTTCAGTTCGTAGTAATTATTTAATGGTGCGTTCAAGATTTTTGCACTCATTAACATTCCAACATGCTTACCGCTACAATTATTGTGTATATCAGTACACTCAATTCCTTCTAATTTCATTTTAAGAGATACTTCTTCTTTAAAAGGATAATGCGCGCCGCATTTTAAATAGCTTTCATCTAAATTAATTTTTTCCAATAAATTTAGGACCGTCTCTATATGAAAATCTTCTCCAGAATGTGAGGCAGAAATTATCGCTATTTCCTTTTCATTTAGATTGAAAAGTTCTTTGGCATTTAAACTCAGGGGAGTCATAGCCTGCATTAGCTTAAAACTTGATCGCGGATAAGCAATTTTATCGCAATCGCCTTTATGATAAATAATTTTACCTGAACTATCTGATACCACGATTATGCCGAATGTATATAAATCTTCTATATCTCCTCTTAGAGTCGTTATTAATTTTTCCATTTAAGCCTCCGCAATATTCATCGCTTTCATTTCTTCTTCAGTATACCTTGCTATTCCTATGCCTGTCACTGCACAAACTAAATTGAATAGTGGGCTTAAATAGCAGAAGAACACATAGGGAATAAATTGACTAAAAGGTATGCCGAGAGTGTCGACTATAAACAATGCTGTG
>JAUNVH010000062.1 GCA_030537765.1 Tissierellia bacterium
TTTGCGGAAAAGTAAAATATACGATCTGCAATGGAAAAATAGTATATAGTGATTAAATTTTTGGGTAAAAATTTTAAGTAAGATAATTTCATCCATGAATTGCACAAAACTTAGTAAATATGTGGCAAAATAAAACAGTATGATTAAGACGCCATATACTATTTTTGCGAGGTGAAATATGAATTTTGAAGGTTTGATAATAGGTCTGTGTACATTTTTGATTATTGGAATATTTCATCCATTAGTAATCAAAGGTGAATACTATTTTGGAAAGGCAATTTGGATTTGGTTTTTGATTTTAGGTATTATATTTGTAGCCCTATCTCTATTTGCAAAGAGCACAATTATAAGCTCAATCTTGGGTGTCACAGCATTTTGTTTTTTCTGGTCGATAAGAGAATTATACGAACAAGAAGAAAGAGTTTTAAAAGGTTGGTATCCGAAAAATCCAAATAGAGATTATTCAAAGTTAGAAAGAAAATTCGAGAAGAAACATAAGTGAATTGACTTTAAACATTTTTTTAAAACTCATAGCAAAAACTAATGCCCCTAAATTTAAAAGGGGCATTTTAGTATTAGATTTTAAAATATATTGTCTAAATATCAAATGTGTAATCAGATAGTTTTAAATTATGAAAATCTCAATCTGATAATTTAAACTTTGATCGCGAAAATTGAGATTCTAAGATAGATTAAAATAATTAAATGAAGAATTATTATGATAAAAATAGTGCTGTTAGATTTCAGCACTATTTTTAGATCGATTAAATTAATACCAACCTTTTAATTTCATATTTTCAGCGACTTTCTTTATTGAGAACATATAAGCCGCTTCTCGCATTGTCACATCATATTCTTTCATCAAATCCCAAATATTGTTAAATGCTTCGTTCATGGCGATAGATTCTTTTTCTAAAACTTCTTTCTCTGACCAATAATAGCCATAGCGATTTTGCACCCATTCGAAATAACTTACAGTAACGCCGCCCGCATTTGTCAATACATCAGGAGTTACTACTATATTTCTATCTTTTAAAATTTCATCTGCTTCTAATGTAATTGGACCGTTGGCAGCTTCCAAAACTGCTTTTGCATTTATAAGCTTTGCATTGTTTTTATCTATTGCATTTTCTAATGCTGCCGGTATCAATAGATCTACATCTAAAGCCCAAAACTCATCTATATCAATTGTTTTTACGTTATCGAATTTCCTAATGTCTTTTTCGTTTTCTAAGAATTTCATTAATTTTGGAATATCTATGCCGTCTTCATTATAGATTGCAAATTCTTTGTCTTTGTCGTGTCCTGCGACGGCTACTGTTTTGATGCCTGCTTCATATAGATATTTTCCAGTATAAGATCCGACATTTCCAAAGCCTTGAAGCGCGGCTGTAGTTTCTTTTGGATCGAGGCCTTCTTTTTTGAGATATGCCTTTGCAATTTCAACTACTCCAAAGCCTGTGGCTTCAGTCCTGCCTAGTGAACCACCAAGTGCTACTGGCTTTCCTGTGATGACGCCAATTTCTTGATGGCCTGACAATTTATTAAATTCGTCTACCATCCAACTCATTACTTGAGCATTAGTATTTACATCTGGTGCAGGTATGTCGATTCTATCTCCCAGATATTTATGTGTTTTTTCAATAAAGCCTCTTGATAATCTCTCTAATTCACTTTGACTAAGCTCTGTTACATCGACAGTTATGCCGCCTTTTCCTCCGCCGTATGGAATACCTACGATTCCACATTTAAATGTCATCCATATAGAAAGCGCTTTGACTTCATCTAAGTTTACATTTGGATGAAATCTGATTCCGCCCTTATACGGTCCAATTGCGTCATTATGCTGAGATCTGTAGCCTTTAAATACTCTAGTAGAGCCATCATCCATTCTGACTGGAATACTAACTTCCAAAACTCTTTGTGGCTCTTTTAAAATTTCAAACACTGCTTGTGGCAATTCTAATTTCTCACAAGCTTTTCTAATTTGCTCCTGTGCACTAAATAATACATTGTCACTCATAAATTTCACCTCATTAAATTAATTCTAATTAATACCAAAAATAATACTTATTATTTGGGGTAAAAACACTAACATAATTGTTGCCACCGGCTGACAAGCTGCATAAAATGATGCGACTTTGTCGTCATTTGTAACACTCAATAATGCACCTAGAGATGGGGCGCTTGTCATAGAGCCAGTCGTGGTTCCTAATGCTGCAAACAATGGAAGTTTAAAGACTTTATACGCCACAATAAAGCTTACAGTCGCAGGAACTAAAGTCATTAAGACTCCAATTAAGAATAGCTGTATTCCATATTCTGCAAGCACTGCTATAAAACCTGCTCCAGCTTTTGCTCCTGCTTGCATTAAAAATAAAGCTAGTCCTAAATCTCTTACTACTTGTAGATTTTTCTTTGGAAATGTAAAGTTTATTGGTCCAAGATGACCCATATGACCTAAGACGATGCCCATAATTAAAGAGCCGCCACCATTGCCTAAAGAAATGTTTATAGTTTTACCTACTGGAATTTTAAGACCACCCAAAAGAGTTCCCAAAACAATTGCCAAAGCTATAGGGAATAATCCATGTGGTTCAAAGTTCACAAGCTTTGTTGTGCCATCTTTTTCTGGATCGAAGCCAGTTGTTGGTAAAACTAATTTTGCATTTTCTGCATCTACATCAGCTTTTAAGAATCTAGGCACTAATTGTACAAATAAGACTACCCCCAAAACTCCAAATGCGTATGCAATTCCATATCCAACTCCTGGAAGTAATGAATCTGTCAATTCATTTACAGAACCGAGCATCGCAGTCGAAGTTAGCGCGCCAGATCCTAGACCTAGTGATAGCTCAGTTGGTAGATCAAATACTTTGATTCCCACTGCAATCATAACTCCGCCTAAAACACAAGTAATCAAGGCGATAAGCAAAAATGCTACACCATTTTTCTTTATATTCCCGATAAAGTCTGGTCCTGCCATAAGGCCAATTGGCGTTAAGAATAAAACTAAGCCCAGTCCTGATAAAAACGAAGGCAGTTCAACTCCAAAATGCCCAAAAAATAAAGCTGTAATTAAGATTGCCGAAGCTCCAAACTTAATTCCGAAAATATTTCTACTTCCTAAAAAGTAACCGATGGCCATGATTAAAAACATGGCCGTTAATGTCTTCATGTAACGACCTCCTAAAATAATTTATAATAATAGTACATACATTTAAATTATATCCAAAATTGATATTATTAAACCTTTGATATTTATAAATATAAACAATAAAATTGGCAAATAAAGTAAATTTTAAAAATTTATACAATTCCATTTACTATTAGTAAAAAAAACTATGTTATAATAAAATTATGGATAGAGTATATATTTATAAAAC
>JAUNVH010000063.1 GCA_030537765.1 Tissierellia bacterium
AAGCCTATATTGAAAAGAGAGATTAAAAATGCGGTCAAATCTGGCCGCATTTTATCGTATTGACAAGAATTATTTCATAATATAAAATGTGAATATGCGCTCGTAGCTCAGCTGGATAGAGCAACGCCCTCCTAAGGCGTGTGCCGGGAGTTCGAATCTTCTCGAGCGCACCATAATTTTTAAGCACCTAAATGGTGCTATTATTTTTGATATATGAGGGAGTAAATTATGAATAAATATATAGATCAACATATGCATTCAAGTTTTTCCATAGATTCATTTACATCGATTGAAGAATATTTAAATACTACTTGCGGAAAAATTATAACTACTGAACATATTGACTTCGATTGTGTTGTTGATAATGGGAGAGATGCTCTATTTGATTATGAAAAATACGTAAAGGAAATTGAGCGTTTAAAAAATATATATGGCGATAGGATTTTAAAAGGTGTGGAAATTGGATATGAAAAAACTGCAAAAGAGAGAATTTCCAAATATCTATTAGATAAAGAATTTGATCTATTGCTTTTAAGCGTGCATCAAGGCGATGGAATCGATTATATGTGGCCGCTTGAAAGAGATGAGTTTTTAAAAATTTTGCCAATATATTATGAACAAGTCTTAGAGTCGATTGAAGTTTTTCATGAGCATTTCGATATTGTTGCGCATTTAGATTTTATTTTGAGAAATAAAGATTATTCTATGGAAGATATTTATCCGCATGAAGAAAGGCTTGTGGCAATTTTGGAGGCTATTAAGAAATATGATTTGCAATTGGAATTAAATACTAGGGGTCTATTTAAATTTGAAAATGTTGAATATTACGATTATCTTTTTAATCTATATAGAGATTTGGGCGGTAAAAAAATATCTATAGGCTCCGATGCCCATATTACTGCTCATTATAAATTGGGCTTTGACGAGGCGATAGATTTTGTAAAAGGGCATGGCTTAGAGATTGCAAATATTAAAGATGAGCTTTAAATTTATAATTGACTATTAGAATTTCTAATGCTATAATCGGTTTTATAAACAGATAATTTTATAATATAGGGAAGTCGGGTGAAAATCCCGCACGGTCTCGCCACTGTGATAGAGGAGATTGTTCCAAATTATACCCACTGGAAACGGGAAGGGTTGGAGACAATTGATGATACTTAAGTCAGGATATCTATGAAAAACCTTATTCTACGATGTATAGAATCAGTATTATTATGTATGTTTTAATTCTTTTCATATACTTCGTGTATATGATTTTTTTTTGGAGAAAATATGGCAAAGACTGTATAAAAAGATGAAACCGGCTTAAATTTTATGAGGATTAGATGCGATATTTAAATAAATTTATAAAATAGACTAAATCTATATTAAAGAGTTCAATGTAGCCATTATTTAGCTTAGGCTTAATATTTTCGCTTGAAAGCTATTTAAGAATTAAATTTCTTATCTCTACTATGAGCCTAAAATGTGTGGATAGATTTTACACTATTTGAAAAGAATGCCTTTAAGCTGGCAGTTATTTTCAAAACTAAAAGTACATATCAAGAATAATTGCCCTCATATATCTAATTACCCCCCTCGTAATGATATGATTGGCTAAATGGCTTTAAACACTCCTCAAAGCCTAAAAAACTTGTGTACTTAAAAATGATGGCTACGTACTGGAACTCGATTTTTTAAAAAATTTATCATTAAAAGGCATCTACAATATTATAGATGCCTATTTTTCAAGATTTTTATATATTTTTTTACCGCTCGTTGTAAATTTGGGATAGTCTAAATAATCATTAAGCGCATTGCGTAGTTTTTCGCCAGTTGCATGTTCTAAAAGATCTGAAGCTTCATGTGCTTCATCTTCTGTCATCTTCAAATGTTCTATCAAAAAGTATTCCCAAAGTCTATGAGTTGAGATTATATCTTTGGCGACTTTTTCGCCTTTTTCTGTAAGCGAAATTTTATGACCAATCTGTTCAATTAAGCCGTCGTCTGCAAGCTTTCTTATCATTTCACTGACGCTTGCTCTGGAGATTTTAAGACTTCTGGCTATGCTGATATTATTTGTGTAATATTTCTTTTTGGTGAGTCTATATATTGTGAGTATATAATCTTCTCTGCTCGAATTCATATTATCACATCCCATATGCTGTTTTTATTTTTTCATATTTTAAAAAGCCTTTTTCAGAAAGTCTGTAGATGCCTTTTTCATTATCCAATATTGCCAGACCGTCTTTTATTAAAACATTGGCTCTCTTTTCCACATCTTCTTGAGTCCACATTAGATGATTTTTAATTGAATAGATTCCCAATTCTTCAATTTCATTTGCTTCGCCTTCGTGATTGCCCAGATGCATAATCATAAGCTCGAGTCGGAAATTCTTTTTGTTCTGATGCCTTATAATTAGCGAGGTCAATAATCCTTCTCTATTAAATAAGAATGTCAAAAAGAATGTTATGCCGGCAACTGTTGCCACCATGCCCGAGATGGATACATTAAATTTTAAGGCTATAAAGTATCCAATTACTGTATTTACTGCCGCATATGCCAGTGAAACTAAGAGCATTTGTTTTAAGTCTTTTGTTATCATATAGGCGCTACCTCCTGGGGCAATTAAAAAAGATACTACTAAGATTGCGCCAACTGCATCGAATGATACGACTGCAGTAAAAGACGATAAAGTCATTAGAGCATAGAACAAGCCTGCCGATGAAAAGCCTGCAATTGTGGCAAATTCTTCATCGAATGTGGTGAGTTTTAATTCTTTAAAAAATATTATTATAAATAAAATATTTACAATAAATGCAATTAAAACATAAAACATTGCTTTTGGCATTGTGATTCCGAAGTAGCTAATAGTTGTGAGTGGAGCCATTATGACTTCTCCCATCAATACTATATCGGTATCTAAATGCACATTTCTAGCAAATTTAGTAATCAAAATTACTGCCAATGAAAAGAACAGTGGAAATACAATTCCAACTGCATCATCATTTTTTACAAGGCCAGTACTCGAAAGCATTTCGATTGTATAGACTGTTACAACTCCAAATATTGCCGCTCCCAAAATTAATAGTGGAGAAGTGATGTCTTTAGTTGCAAAAAACGCCAATACAATTCCCAAAAGCACTGAATGGGCAAGCGCATCTGAAACCATGGACAGCTTTCGAAGTACTAAGAAACTGCCTATTAATGCACATGTAAAAGAAGTGAGCAACAAAATTAAGAGTGTTTGTCCTCCAAAGGAAAGAAAATCCGAAATATTTATCATTTCTTCATCCACTCCTTTCTGATTCTATATTTTGCAATCATGCCATTTGGTCCAAAAATTAAAGAAAAC
>JAUNVH010000064.1 GCA_030537765.1 Tissierellia bacterium
TACGCTGTTCCCAAGTAAAAGCAAAAAAAGCCAAGATTAAAATTTCTTGGCTTATGACTAAAACTGTCAAAATATTAATTTTTATTATAAATTTACATATCAATAATATTTTTCTTTAATTTCTGCTAAGAAATCCGGCAAAGCAGAATTCAAAGCCATATTTTGTTCTAATTTATTTTTGCCTGCCTTAAAAGAAGCATTCTCGTAATCTAGTCCACCTTTCAACTCTTCATCGTTTGGAATATTTTCTGGATCTGAAAGAGAATACCTTTCAACTGTATCGCTTAATGTATGAAAATCAAGTCCCCATTTTTTGGCAAACTCTTTAATCAAATCTATTTTAATGCTTTTTTTCCAATCTTCAAAAGCCGCATCAAAGTTTTGATCTATAGGAATTTTGCCAGTCAATAGCTCTTCATCCACAAACTTTTTCAATAGTTTTGCATTCTCGTCATCACCCATATTACTAAGTTCCTGAATATCTTCATAAATCAAGCGCAAAGTCTCATCATCAACAAATTGAAAGCCCTTCTTATTATCCTTTACTTTAGAGCCAATAAGCTTTAAAATATGGGCCGCATCAATAATTTGAGTTCCCGAAAGTTTTGTTCTGCCAGGTAAAATAATTTCTGGTGGATCAGTTTCATCATCTTCTGATTTTGGGTTTAAGTTTTTATAAGCCCCTTGATATTTTAACCAACTGTGTTCGTCAATTCCAAATTCTTCATCATTCCATTCATATTGATAATATTGAAGCACCTTATTATATTGAGAAACTGCCTCACTAAAAGCAAATTTAAATTCTTTTAGCTTTTCAGTATCATCTTTAATTTCGGGCCATTTTGTAGGATCTTTCAAAGTATTTATCAAATTTATAATCTTAATTCTGAATTTTTGAACTGCCACATCGTATTTGTCCACAATAGCAATATTGCTCTTGCCGCCGCTTCCATAAAGTTTTAAAGCCTTATTTACATTTTCCTCAGTAATTTTTGGATACTGAAAATTAATAATCGAGCCAAATTCTTTTCCTTTTCCATAAACTCGATTCGTGCGCGAATAAGCTTGAATAAGCCCTTGCAATTCCAAAGATCTATCCACATATAATGTATTTAAAAATTTAGAATCATATCCAGTAAGCAATTGGTCTGCTACGATAACTAAATCAATATTTTTTGGATTTCTTCCACTTCCGCCTCTCGTTGCCCTATCAACCAAATCTTCAAAATAGGCCTTTTCGCCTCTTTTACTATCTCCTGGATTAAATTCAATACCGGTGAATTTTCCATAATCTTCAAACATTACTTTATTAATTTCATTAGCAATATTATATGGGTCGTTCTCATCGCCAAAGCTAAAAGTCATCGCAACATTTAAATCCATATCTCTTTCTTTAAGCTGTTTTTTAAATTCTTCATAATATTTAACGACTCTCTCTTTATAGGCAACAGTAAGTATTGCGTTAAACTTTCTATTTTGCGACTGCATTTCCCAATTTCTAAGAATTTCATCAACCACAACTGGAATATGAACTCTGTCATCGTATACTAGAATATCTAGCTTTTTAGCCAAACGTTCCACATCGGCATCGCTAAGTGGAATAATTTCTTTTTCAATATCACGAACTGATCTACTAGGATCTATCGCTTGATATCTCCTAATGAGCTTTTCACGCAAATCATCATGATTTTTAAATTCTCCAGTATTTAAATAATCCACATGAAAACCTAAGACATTTTCATCGGCAATAGCTTCTTCGATTGTATATTCGTGAAGCATTGGTCCAAAGAGCTTTTCTGTAGTATCGATTAACTCACTTTTTTCATTTACCATACCTGGAGCTTTATTTTCTTCAAACAATGGCGTACCTGTAAAGCCATAGAATAAAGCATTTTTCTTAAAATAACTTTTAATACTACCCATCATTTGACCCATAGTAGTGCGATGGGCCTCATCAATTATAAAGATAAATTTTTTGTCGGCCAAAGACCTGTCATCGTTTTCTTCCAATTCTTTAACCAAATTATTTAGCTTAAAAGTCGTTGTGACTACAATGCCATTTATTGGAGATTTTAACCTTTTTGCTAATTCATAAGTATATTTAGTGTCGTCCACAGTAACTGATTCATACTCGGCATAAGCCTTGAAATTTTCGCTAGTCTTTGCATCCAGTTCCCTGCGGTCAACCAAGAATACAACTTTGTCAAATCCTGCTCTCGTCGATAAAAATAGAGCCGTTTTAAAACTTGTGATCGTCTTGCCAGAACCAGTTGTATGCCAAACAAAACCGCCTGTGGGCATTCCATCTTCTCGTTTTTTGCCGTGTGCAGCAAGATTTATAGCTCTTAAGGCATGCACTTGGTAAGGCCTCATAAGCATATGTCTTTTATTTTCTTCGTGCAAAGCCTCATCAATTACAAGATAATCGCCCACCATCTGATGAGCCATTGGAATCATAAGAAACTGTTTTATAACATCACGCCATTCGTTAACTCTATTATTGTTTTCATCAGACCAATGAAACACAAAGGCCGGATTAAAATCATCGAGCGATTTTGGCGTTGCAAAATATCTAGTTTCAATCTCTGAAGATATGACCATCATCTGTGAAAAAGCCATAAAATTATTTGAAAATTCTCCATCTTTATAATAGCGTTTAAATTGCCCAAAAGCTTCTTCCAGACTTTTATCAGTTCTTTTTTGTTCAATATTTATAAGTGGCAAGCCATTAATCAAAAGTACAATATCGAAGCGATTATTATTTTTTGAACTCACTTCTCTAGCTATCTGATAGCTAGATTCTCCGCCTCTAACTTGAGCTTTAGTAAATATTGTCAATGTAATTCGAGAGCGACTAACTCCTTCCAAATTATCCCTAATTATACCGTCAATCTTCCCTTTAGATTGTTCCATTGACAAGATTTTTGCAGCCTCATAGCTATTTGAAATTTGATTGACCTTTTGCATAACTTGCTTAAATTCATTATCTGTTAGCTCAACGCCTTCAAGCATATCTGCGTTAATTCTGTTTAGCTCCTTGCGCCAATTGTCTATCAAATCATCGACAGTCACATTTTTTATATTTCCATTTAGATAATCTGGAGCTTGCCATTTATATTTTTCTAATTCTTTTACAAATCGTTCTTGAAACGCTTTTTCTGATGAATCTTTAATAATTTTTGTCATAACTTACGCTCCTTTTAAACGAACATCTCATTTAGATAAGCTTTTTTAAGATTTTTTAGCTTATCTAGCTTTCGCTGATGAAGGGTGATAAGGTTGTCGAG
>JAUNVH010000065.1 GCA_030537765.1 Tissierellia bacterium
ATTCCAAATTTATTAAATCTATTTATGTATTATTTTGAATGGAGCAAAAAAATTATTACTAATATAATGTCGTATCAGTTACAAAATTTAAAAAATTTTTATAGAATAGTTGAAAATAATATCTACAATCCTTTAAGAATTTCTATTGTTGGATTGGCTTGGCTAATTGTAGGTATTGTAATAATATTGATAATGAATTATAAAAGAGAATATGATATAAAAAATTAGGATGATAATTATGATTTATGTTTTTAGTCTTTTAATTTTAATACTTTTTCTATATATATTCTTTATGAAAAGAGAGTTAAAAGAGATAGATTCTAAATTAAAAGATAGAATTATCGGCGATTCTTATTTTAAATTATCAGTCGATTTTGCGCCTAAAGAAATAGATAGGCTTAATCATAGTCTGAATTTAAAATTGGAAGAATACGATAAGAAAATATTGAAGCTATCTAATGAAGCTAGACTCAATAAAATTAATATCACAAATATATCACACGATCTTAGAACGCCCTTGACTTCTATCAAGGGCTATTTGGCTTTATATGAAAAAGCAAGCGAAGAAGAAAGATTAAAGTATTTAAAAATTATTGAACAAAAGACAAATGAGATGCACGAAAAGCTAGATGCTTTCTATGCTTATTCTCAAATTATTAGCAACGATATAATGCCTCAAACTGAATCTAAAGATTTGATTGCAATTATCCGAGAGGAGATTTTAAACTATTTCGATGAATTTGAAAAACAAAATCAAGATTTAAAACTTAATTTGCCCGATGAAAAATATATTATAAATACTGATGAGATGCTATTTAGGCGAATTTTGGATAATATACTTTCAAATATGCTAAAATATTCTGAAGGCTCAAATGAAATTACTGTAAATATTGATTCTAATTTTAGTATAGAATTTAAAAACAAGGCAGATTTAAGTAAAATAGAGGATATAAATATCTTATTAGATCGTTCATTTACTATGGACTCTTCTCGCTCTAAGCGCTCGACTGGGCTTGGTCTTTCGATTGTAAAAGAGCTTTCAGAAAAATTAGGTTTTGAATTGGAGCTTAAAAAAGACGATTCGCATTTTTATATTTTAATTTTTAAAAATTAAAAGGACGTAGATTTTACGTCCTTAAATTATTCCTATTATTGAATATATTATGGGCAGAAATACTGCCGGTGTCAAATTTGCAGGCTTTAAACCCGTAGGATGGAGCATATTTATTCCAATACTCAATATTATGACGCCTCCCACAATCGAGATTGCATTTATTACTTCTGGGGAGAGTATTGGAGCCATAATTTGGGCCAATATAATAAATATTGATTGATAAAAGAAAACTGAAAACGCAGAAAACAAAACGCCAATTCCAAACGATGCAGCTAGCAACGCAGAGGCTACGCCATCAATTACGGCCTTTGATAATAATATGCTGCCGTCATTTACAAGCCCTGCTTTTAAAGCTCCGATTATTCCCATCGAGCCAGCACAAAAAAGTATTGTCGCGCTGACAAAGCCTTCTGAAAATTTTGACTCCTCTTCTTTCGAGATTTTCTTTTTTAAATATTCGCCTAGAGTATTAATTCTTTCTTCTATTCGCAAAAGTTCTCCGATGATACAGCCTATCACCATGCAAGAAATCACCACGAATAGATCTATATCGCCTATTACCATAGTGATTCCCATATACACGACTATTAGGCCCATAGTCTTCATTATTGCTTCAGAAAGAGATTTTGAAACATTTTTATTAAAGATCGTGCCTAATAGTGAGCCGCATAGTACTGTGACCAAGTTTATTAAATTATAAAGCATTTAGCTTTAAGCCTCATTTAGATAATCGTATGTGAATTGTGCGAATAGATTCATTCCTCTTTCTAGATTTTTCTCGTCCATTGTATAACGCTGATGATGATTTGAATAGATTGCGTCTATCGATTCATCATATGTGCCTAAAAATGCAAATACTCCAGGGATTTTATCTTGGAAGAATGAAAAGTCTTCACTCGCAGTTGCTTTTGGAAAATCCATAAGCGATTCTTCGCCATAGAGTTTAACTGCCGCAGCTTTTGCAATCTCTGTGACTTTTGGATCATTCTTTGTAGTCTTTGTTAGCACTTGATGACTTACTTCAACTTCCATTCCATAGGCATCTGCTGTGTCTTTTGCGATGCGCAATATTGCATCTTCTGTCATTTGCATCAAATCGTCATCGTAGCATCTAGTTGTGCCCGTAAGATGGGCATCTCCTGCAATTATATTAAATCTAGTGCCCGAATTAAATGTGCCCGTAGTAACTACGAGTGGATTCATGGGATTGCTCATTCTAGATACAATAGTTTGCAAATTCATGACGATTGCAGCTGCACAGACTAAAGCATCTTTACATGCATGAGGAGTAGATCCATGGCCCGAGACGCCCTTTACTTTAATATCAAAAACTCCTGCTGCCGCCATTCTGGGGCCCGCTTCAATATTTATCATGCCAGAGGGCAACTCGCCCCATACATGCATGCCAAAAACGGCATCACAAGTATTTGCAAGATCTGTTTCTTCCAAAACTCTGAGCGCCCCTTGCGCAACTTCTTCTGCTGGCTGGAATATCAATTTCACTTCGCCTTTTAATTCGTCTTTTATATCTTTTAAAATCTGGGCTGCACCTAATAGCATTGACATATGATTGTCATGTCCGCATGCGTGCATTACGCCTTCATTTTGTGATTTAAATTCCACATCTAATGCTTCAGTAACTTCTAAAGCGTCCATATCGCTTCTCAAAAGCACAGTCTTTCCTGGACTTTTACCTTTGATTGTTGCAAGCACTCCCGTACCAGCAACTTTTTCGTATTCGATACCCATTTTTTCCAATTCTTCTATGATTTTCTTTTGAGTTTCAAATTCTTGATTGCTTAGCTCAGGATATTTATGAAACCATCTTCTCATTTCTACAACATAATCCACATATTTTTTTCCGATTGCTTTTATATCCATATTAATCTCCTTTCATTTTTAATATTAATTTATGCTATTTTATCACATTTATTCGATAAAGCAAGGATTATTTTCTTTTTGATTAATATATTCTT
>JAUNVH010000028.1:0-12198 GCA_030537765.1 Tissierellia bacterium
AGCTTGCAGAAGAAGAGTCTGAAGAAGAACCTGAGACTATAAATTTCAAAGTAAAGAAAAACTGGAATGATAACGGCAAAATCAAAAATGGTATAAAATTAAGAGCTTATATGCTATTTACACTCTATCGAAAAGTAGGCGCTAATGAAGAAGAGGTTAATGTTGATCCAATAAAAATAGATGGAGAAAATACTGTTGCAGAATGGAATAATCTTCCTGCAAAAGACGAGCAAGGAAATGAGTATGAATATTTTGTAAAAGAAACTGCAGATGAAAATCCAAATATCCCTGCGCTTGATTCATGGAAAAAAGATTTATATAAAAACTGGAAAGGTTCTGAAATACAAAATGGGGTCATTACTAATACTTTAAAAGATATGGAAGGTGAAGGCACTAAAATTAAAATTACAAAGATTTTAGAACCTAAGCCAAATATAGTACAGCCGAGGTCTTTAAATGAACCATTGATTTTTGAATTTGAATTGGAAGATCCCTATGGCAATGTGACAAAATTTAATTTAAGAGCAAATGAAACTATTGAATTTGAAGATGTTTATTATGGCAGATATGAACTTCGAGAAACTGATCCAAAAGGATATGGCGCATTTTATAATAGGGTAATTTATATAACATCAGGAGAGAAGGAAGTTGACATAGAAGTAAGAAATACAAATGATTCCTTCGGAGAAGTCCCCGTTCCTATCGAAGTGAAAATCTCCATTGAGAAAATTTGGGAAGGCGATAAGGTAGAAGATATTATTATTGAGCTTAGAAGAAAAGCCTATAATGCCGATGGTAAATTAGTGGATGAATTAGTTAAAGAATTTAAATTTAACTTTGAAAATTCTTCGGGTAAGAAAAGTATCACAAAAGATATCGATATGTTACCTAAACACAATACAGATGGTTACGAATATACTTATTATGTAGTTGAAAAAAATATTCCAGATGGTTATGCTAGTATAAAAACTGATACAACCGAAATAGAAAACAATATATATGAATCAGTAATAATACGTCAAGATTTCAAAGTAATTAACAGACCTATTGAATACAACGATTATCCAGTTGAGAAAATTTGGCAAGGTGGACCAATGCCCGATATAGTTTTAGAACTATGGAGAAAAATAGTTGATGGCGAAGAGCTTGTCTTAGATGAAAAGGTGGATGAATGTAAAATCACAAAAGATAAATTAATCCATATATTTAAAGGACTACCCAATATCGATGAAAATGGTAGAGAATATGTATATTATGCCAAAGAAGTAAATATACCGGAAGGTTATACACAAAGCGTTTCAGAAGATGGACTAACAATAACAAATACTTTTGACGAGGATGACAATCCGCCACCAATAAATCCACCAGGAGAAGATATTCCTGACAATCCCCCACCAGTAAATCCTCCAAAGGTTGTCATTCCCGAAAAACCGATTACACAAACCGATAATCCTCCAAAGGATATACCGGATTTGAGCGGTCCCGAAGAAGTTCAGACAAATACACAGAAAGATACGCCTGAAAAACCAATACCTCCAATGGGTATTCCAAAAACTGGCTACACATCATATAATATGCTTTATGGATTGATTTCGATAGTGTCTTTGGGCGGACTATTCTATGTAAATAGATTTAAAAAAGATGAATAATAGAGGAGAAAAATGATAAGAGAGATTACTCATGTCGGCTTAACCGTAAGTGATCTAGATAGATCGATTAAATTTTATAAAGATGTATTGGGCTTAAAATTTCAAGGAGAAATCTTAATGGAAGGTGAACAGACAGATAAGCTTTTTGCAAAAGAGAATGTCAAAGCAAGAGTGGCATATCTAAATGGAAGTGATGAAGTCTTTGCGCCACCCATAGAGCTTATTCAATTTGTAGGAGAAGAGCCCATCGAGCATAAATGCGACTTAAATAAATGCTCAATATCAGAAATATGTTTTCGAGTTGAAAATATAGATAAATTCTATAAAAAGCTCGTGGACAAAAATGTAGAATGTCTTTCCGAACCACAAGATTTCGATTTTACCAATCAAGGCTTTGGAAAGAGCAAAGCAATCTATTTTAAAGATCCAGACGGAATAATTTTGGAGCTTATGGAATATATAGACTAAAAATAAAGTTGGACGAAATTTATCGTCCAACTTTTTGTTTATTAATCTATTCGGCTAACATTTCTCTCATGAACCAAAGCTCTTTATCGTAAAAAGCGATTTGATCTTCCATTAATGCAACCCACATAAATTCATTTACTTCATCTGCTTTATTCCTAATATCTGCAGCTTGCTCACGCATATGTTTCAAAAGACTGTGCGCTTTTTGAATAACTTCGCGCATAGGTTTTGTACTGTCATCATACTCTTCTAAATCAGTGAGTTCAATAAATCTTTTTAAGCTTGCGGGAGCAATTTCTCCGTCCATTCTAATTCTTTCTGCAACTTCGTCTAGCATTTCACCAAATTCTTCGTATAGAACATCTAGATATTCATGAACTTGTTTAAATGCATGGCCTGTCACATTCCAATGTAAATTATGAAGCATTACGCTACCAACTTGTAAATTTGCTAAGTAAACCTTTTTTAATTCCATTTTAAAAACCTCCTATTAAATCTTTTTGGATATTCTCCATCCGTGTATTAATATACCCCGATTTAGCCAAGACTAACATAAAGATAGAATATATTTTTAAATAAGTCTAATGTAAAAGTTGGCATATATTGTGCATTTAATATCTGCATTTTATAATATTTTCAACTCTAGGATCTTTTTGATAAAGAGTCAAAAATGCAGACGAATAGCCTTCAGTATTTGTGCTTTTGCCATTTATAATTTCAACCAAATTATCAATTATACGCTCAGCTACATCCTCTTTTGTCACAATTCGAGCTAGCATATCGCTAGCATCGACATCGATATCGTCATTGATAAGCAATTTATTGCCACTAACTTTTAAAGTGGGTATTAATTCTGAATCCATAGCAGCACTTCCAGTAGTCCATAAAATTGCCTGTGCGCCTAAAGCCAAGAAATTTGTTGTACTGCCACCACAAAGCATCGTAGTGTCCGATAGATAAATAGCTAATTTTAAGGTTTATCGATTTTAATTCTATAAATTCGCAATACATCTTTTATAATTTACTTACTATCGCAGTTCCCATATTCAATTCAATAGGAGAAGTTACTCATGTAGTCATGAACGTTCGGGACGATATAGAAGAATTAGATCTTTATACTCATCAAAATTATGAAGCAGTCGAGCAAGCAAATCGAATGGAACATGATATGGTAATAAATAATCCAAATATGAAAGAGCTCATAAAAGTACTTAAGAGAATGAAAGATTTTGACACTACTTGTGTAATTACTGGAGAATCAGGTACTGGTAAAACATTATTGGCAAAATATATACATAAAATAAGCAATAGAGCAGATAAACCTTTTATAAATATTAATTGTGCTTCTATTCCGAATGAACTGATTGAATCTGAACTATTTGGATATGAAGAAGGCGCTTTTACTGGAGCGAATCCCAAAGGTAAAAAAGGCTTGATACACGCGGCAGATAAGGGCACAATCTTATTAGATGAAATAGCCGAATTGTCACTAAAAGCACAGGCAAAGTTGCTCACTGTCTTGCAAGAAAAAGAATTCTTACCTATAGGAAAAACAGAAGCAATAAAAGTTGATATAAGAGTTTTGGCAACAACAAACAAAGACTTGAGACTATTGGTAGAAAGTGGAAAATTTAGAGAAGATTTATATTATAGGCTAAACGTTATAGAATTTTATGTTCCGCCATTACGCAGACGGAGAGAAGATATCTTCAATCTTGTAGAAATGTTTATCTCAGAATTTAACAAAAAATACAAAGTAAATCGAAGTCTTTCTCCAGGAGTTTATAAACTCTTCATGGACTATGATTGGCCTGGTAATATCAGAGAATTACGACATCTATTAGAGAGATTGGTTGTGACTGTGGATAGCTTAATAATAGACACCAATCATTTACCGTCTAGTTTTTTTAGTATGTCGAATGATGAAAAAATGGCTCTTGAAGAGAAAATAACACAAAAGAACTTTGATCAACTTATTGAAGAATATGAATCTCTAATCGTAAACAATGCATATAAAAAACATTCCTCTTCAAGAAAGCTAGCTAAATATTTAGACATATCACAAACGAGGGCAAATAAATTGATAAATAAATATATAAAATAATATCTAAAAGCCGACAAAACTTGTTCGGCTTTTAAATATATTTAAAGTTCTTAATCTGAATTATTAAAATACAGAATATTTTTATAAACGGCTTATAATATTGATTTTGAGGGTAAAGCAATATTGAGAATAGATAGACAAATTGACCAAAAAGGAGGGAGAAATGAATATCTTGATAAAAGCTTATGATGAGATTTTAAGAAAATCTTTTGATAAGCCAATCAAAGTAATTTATTGGAATGGAGTAGAAAAAACATACGGAAAAGGCAGTATTAAAATAGCAATAGAGTTTAACACGCCACTAAAGCTAATAGATTTGAAAAAAGATCCAACACTGACACTAGCAGAAGCCTATATGGATAAGAAACTTGAAATTGAAGGTTCATTAAAAGAACTAATGCTGATGGCATTTTCAAAAGCAGAGAGTTTTACAGAATCAACAAAATTCAAATCAAGTATAAAAGCTCAAAGGCATGACCGTGAAAAGTCAATAGAAAACATAAAGTATCATTATGATATAGGCAATGACTTTTATAAACTGTGGTTAGACGAGGGTATGAACTATTCATGCGCGTACTTCAAGGAAAGAAATCAAGAATTAGAACTGGCTTAGATTAATAAAAATGAACATATACTAAAAAAATTAAGATTAAAATCAACTGATAATTTATTAGATATAGGTTGCGGTTGGGGGAACTTGATAATAATGGCAACGAAAAAATATGGCGTAAGAGCAAAAGGCTTGACACTTAGCAAAGAACAATTTGAAATAGTAAATAATCGTATAAAAAAAGAACAATTAGCAGATAAAGTAAAAGTAGCTTTGATGGATTATCGAGATACACATAAATTGAAAGAAAAATTTGACAAGATTGTAAGCGTAGGAATGTTTGAGCATGTGGGGCGAAACGATTTGCCAAAATATATAGAAAGTATCAATAACTTACTGAAAACAAACGGATTGGCATTGATTCATGGAATTACAAATCACAGAGATCTGGATGATGAGAACATAGGTTACAATTCATTTTTAAATAAATATATATTTCCAGGAGGCTATATTCCATCAGTGCCAGAAATTGTTGTCCCTGCGAATAAACTAAAACTAAAATTAATAGATTTAGAAAGTTTAAGACTACATTATACATTGACATTAGAAAATTGGCATAAAAGATTTATGCGAAATTTGGAGCAAATAGAAAAAGAAAAAGGCGGACGCTTTATGCGAATGTGGAATCTATATTTAGAGTCGTGTGCTGCGGTATTTGAAGCAGGAAAACTTGATGTAATTCAGTACTTATTTGAAAAAGGCACAGACAACACAAGACCACTCACAAGAAAATATATGATATGAAAATATTTTAACAGCCGATTTTATTCGGCTGTTTTTTATGCTTAAGTTAGATACATATTAAAGTATAAATATGATACAATTAAATTAATATAAAATCAAATCGATGGAGGTGATTTATTGTTAAGTTCACTAAAATTCAAATTAGAAACGAAAGATAAAATTATAGGCTATCATTCTTCGTCCATATTTCAAGGAGTTTTGATGGAAAAACTCTCAAAGGATACAGTTTTTAATCTACATTCTTTTAGCATAAATCCATATTGCCAATATGTAATTAAAATTGCTAACAATTCGTATTGGACTTTAAACGGATTAAATAATTATGCATTTGAAAATATAATAAAGCCATTAATAAATTTAGAAAAAATATATTTGAAAAATAAAGATTTGGAAATTAAACTTAATGACCTTGAATTGCATAAATATAATAAACATGAATTTACAGAAAAATTTTTGTTTGGAAATTCAACAGGTATTTTTAATCTCAAGTTTATAACCCCCACTTCTTTCAAAAGTCAGGGTAGATATATTATTATGCCTGATTGCAGATTAATTTTTCAAAGTCTTATGAAAAAATTTGATGCAACTGGAGAAGATAAACTTTTTAGCGAAGAGCTTTTAAAAGACCTTGAAAATTTTAGCTACATTTCTAAATATAGACTTAGATCATGCTTATTTCCATTAGAAAAAATAAAAATTCCAGCATTTATTGGAGATATTCAAATAAAATTAGATGGTCCGAAAGAACTTAGAAATATTGCAAGTCTTTTGCTAAATTTTGGAACATATTCAGGTGTGGGAATTAAAACTGCTATGGGTATGGGAGCGATGAAAATTGAGAGGTGAAATTATTGGAAGAAAGAAAAATTAAATTGATAATCGGCTCAATTTTACACGATATTGGGAAAGTGGCTTATAGATCGGGAGATGGAAGAAGACATTCAATATCGGGACTAGATTTTTTAAAAGACGAATGTAAAATTAATGATCCAGAAATATTAGACAGCGTTGAATTTCATCATATGGAGGATTTAAAAAACAAGAATCTCCCAAAGGATAGTTTGGCATATATCTCATATATTGCAGATAATATTGCTGCTATGTCAGATAGAAGAGAAAAGGAATTTGTTGAAAATAGAGGTTTTAATAGAAATATTTCACTCTCTAGTGTATTTAATATTTTAAATGGAAATAATACTGAATTAAAATATCAACCAAAATTTCTAAACCATGAAAATGGTATCAATCTCCCAACAGATGAAATTGAATACGATAGTTCATATTATAAAGATATAATAGAGAATTTAAACGAGGCTTTGGCGGGCATTAACTATGATAAAAAATATCTAGATTCACTACTAAAAATTCTAGAAGGCTATTTAAACTATGTGCCTGCTTCCACAAGTTTAAAAGAAATTCAAGATATATCACTATTTGATCATCTAAAATTGACCTCAGCAATTGCTTCTTGTATATATGATTATTTTGAAGCAAATAATTTAGATGATTACACTGTGCTAATAAATGATAGTAAAAATTATTATAACAAAGAAATGTTTTATCTATATAGTTTAGATCTCTCTGGTATTCAGTCTTTTATTTATACGATAATAGATTCCAAAGCTTTGAAGTCTCTGAGAACAAGATCTTTTTATTTGGAAATATTTATGGAAGATGTTATAGACAATGTTTTGGAAAAACTGGGCTTAACTCGTGCAAATCTTTTGTATTCAGGGGGAGGACACGCTTATTTGCTTTTGCCCAATACTGAAAATGCAATTAAAACTATAGAAAAGCTTAGAGAAGAAACTAATGATTGGCTAGTAAAGCTCTTTGGAAGCGAACTCTATTTGGCAGGAGGCGGGGCAAAATGTTCAGCAAACACATTGTCAAATAAGCCGGAAGAAAGTTATACTGAACTTTTCAAATCAGTATCTAAAGAACTTTCTAAAAGTAAGCTAAATAGATATACTTTTTCGCAAATTAAAGAACTTAATTTTAAAGACGAAGAGCCGGGCAGCAGAGAGTGTAAAATTTGCAAGAGAATTGATATGTTAAAACAGGAAGCAGATATTTGCAATATATGTGATCAGATAATTGCTTTTTCAAATCAGATTCTCTTTCAAGATTTTTTTGCAGTAGTTGAAAATGAATATGACAAAAATAGACCATATCTTCCTTTACCATTTGGGCGAAAATTATTAGGCTTTAAAAAGGAGGAACTAATAAAAGATTTAGCCAAAGATGAGGGTGTGCTAAGAGTCTATTCTAAAAATGAAATCCACACGGGAAAAAACTTCGCCACAAATTTATGGATTGGAGATTATTCTTTTGATAACGAATTGAAAAAACTAACTGACGAATCCAAGGGCATAAAGAGACTTGCAGCTTTAAGGGCCGATGTCGATAATTTGGGCAAGGCATTTGTAAAAGGTTTTGACAATAAAAACAGATCGCTGACGCGCTCCGCAGTCTTTTCAAGAGAAATGTCACTATTTTTCAAATATCATATAAATTATATTTTGGAAAATGGAAAATATAGTATTGAGAATGATGAGCCTATAAAGAGGAGAGCACTAATAGTTTATTCCGGTGGGGACGATGTATTTTTGCTGGGAGCTTGGAAAGATATTATAGAATTTTCGATTGATTTAAAAAATTATCTAAAAGAATTTACAATCGATACGCTTTCAATCTCAGCAGGTATTGGGCTTTTCGCAGATACATTTCCCGTTAAGGCAATGGCAAAGATGACTGGCGAACTCGAAGAATGTGCAAAAGATTATAGCTATACAAAAGAGAATACTCGATATAGCAAAAATGCAGTCTGTATATTTGAACCCAATTTAGTATTTTCATGGGAGGAATTTGAAAAAAATGTCTTAGAAGAAAAACTAAAATTCCTATTATACTACTACGACAAAATGGATGAAATTGGCAATTCTTTGATGTATAAACTTATTGAACTTATAAGAAATAGCAAAGAGAGCATAAATATTGCAAGACTAGCATACTTGCTCGCAAGACTTGAAGAGAGAATGAAAACTAAAGACGAAGATAGAAAGTTTTCAAAGACCATTTATAGATGGGTTAAAGATAAAGAGAATAAAGAGTTAATAGCAGCAATCTATATATTGATCTATATGAGGAGATGAGAATATGAGTTTGAAAAAAGATAATTTTGTAGATTTGGCAGAAAAAGTTTTTGAAAAAATTCCTGATAGATATATGATAAGTACAAATCAAATTCGAAATATCTTATCACAAGCTTCTTTAATTTACGAGAATGCAAAGAGAAGAAAAGGCGAATTAACTGAAGATGAATTGACTAATATTCAGATTTTGAGAATGAATTTAGTATATGCCAGCGGTCGAGATAAAAAAGTCGAAGATTTTATAAGAAAAGCTAAGTTATTGGATTATATAAAAAACATTAATAAAGACAGAGAAGAATTAATTCTCTATTGCAGATATTTAGAGGCATTAGTCGCATTTCATAAATATAAAGGAGGCAAATAATGTACGGCAAATTAGAAATTACAGGAATTATAAGAGTCGAAACTGGAATGCATATAGGTGGCGAAGGCGAATTTTCAGCCATTGGTGCAATAGATTCGCCCGTTATGAGAGATAAGCTCACTGATTTGCCATATATTCCCGGCAGTTCCTTTAAAGGCAAGATGAGATATTTACTCCAGAATAAATATGGTGATAATGAAATAAAATTAAATGCAACGCATAATGACGACGATTATAGAATTCTAAGGCTATTTGGATCTTCTAATAACAAAGGTGACGAAGTGCCCAAAAAGAGCCGACTCTATTTTTCAGATAGCTTTTTGAGCAATAAAGAAGAATTTGAAAACAAGGGCATAGATTCAGTGACAGAAGTAAAAGCAGAAAACACAATCAATCGCTTTACGGCAGTTGCAAATCCAAGACAGATTGAAAGAGTTATAAGAGGTAGCGAATTTGAATTTTCAATAATTTATAATGTGCAAGATGAAGAAGAAATCATAGAAGATATCGAAATTTTAAAAGATGGATTTAAACTATTGTCATACGATTATTTGGGTGGTCATGGCAGTAGAGGCTATGGTAGAGTGAAGTTTAAAAATTTAAAGCTTGAACTTTTAACAGGAAATTTGTCGAAAGAACTTATAGAAAAGTTGAAAAATATATTAGGTGATTAATATGAAATACACCATATTTAAGCTCTTTTTCAAAAAAGGGCTGAGAATTGGAAATATTCATTTAGATTCAAATCAGATTGAAATTAGCGCAGATATATTATTTTCAGCAATTGTAAACGAAGCTGCAAGCATGGGCGAAGAAAAATGTGCTGAAATTTTAGAACTCTTTATGAAAGATAGACTAATAATTAGCGATGCCTTTCCGTCTATAAAAGATGAGCTATTTTTACCCAAGCCTTTAATTTCAAATTTTGAAGACAGCGGAGATTCGAATGAAAAGAAAGCATTTAAAAAGCTAAAGTTTATTCCACTTAGTAAATGGGAGGAATTTATAAATGGAAAATCCAATCCCGATGAATTGAATCAACTATTTAGTAATTTTGGAACTTCAGAACTCAATACTAAAATTAAACATTCCATATCGGGAGAGCACGATATTTATAATATCTCTTATTTTAGATTTCAAGCTAATTCAGGACTCTATTTTTTACTGGGCTATGAATTAGATTCTGATTATGAAAAATTTGAAGAATTATTGCACGATTTAAGCTTTACTGGAATTGGTGGCAAAAAATCTAGTGGCTGGGGTAGTTTTGTATTTATAGAAATTGATACTCCAAAAGAACTTTTAAATCGGCTTAATACTCCAAATTCCAATATGCTGTTGACTACGAGCATGGCAAAAGAATCGGAACTTAAATTCATATTTGAAAAAGATTGCAGTTATCGAGTGTCTAGGCGAGGCGGATTTATCTACACTGAAAATAAAAATGCAATCAATGACAATACTAAAAGAAAACAGACCATGCACTTTTTTAAATCAGGCTCAATTTTTGACAAAAGATTTGAAGGCGATATATTTGAGATTGGAAAAGGCTTTTCACATTCCGTCTATCGTTATGGCAAGCCCATGTGGCTGGAGGTATAAATATGAAAATTTATAATGTAAAACTAACCACAATCGGACCAGTCCATATTGGCTGCGGTGAAACGAGAAATAAAATGCAATATGTAAATGATTTTGACGATAGAAAAGTCTATATTCCAGACGATACAAAGTTTATGAAATGGATTATAGAAAAAGGAGTGCTGGATAATTTTGAAAATTATTTTATGCAGATTGATAAGAAAAAAAGGAATAATCTATATCTTTGGTTAAAAGCTAATAATTTATTAAAAGAATATAAAAATTATATGGCATATTATCTGGATACGAGATCGTTTGAAAAGCCAAAAGGGAGCTTTAATGAGATTCAAATGATGATAAAAACCAAAGATTTAAAACCATATATTCCAGGCAGTAGCTTAAAAGGTGCAATCAGAACTGCATTATTTAATGATGAGATGGGAGAGAAAGAATTAAATATAAATGATTTAGAATTTATAAATAAATATCTAGAAGATAAAGACTTTGCAATAAAAAGAGGTTTTAAAAATAAAATAGGAAGTTTTGAAAGAGAAAGTAATGAATACTTTAATAAATTTTTTGAAAGAGATATAACAAAAGATGTATCTCATTCTGTAATGAAAGATATACTAATATCAGACAGTAAACCAATATCAAATGAGAATTTAATTTTGGCTCAAAAAATAGATTTTATAAAAACAAAATCAGGAAAACCTGTGAAAAATGCTCTATCAACCTTTAGAGAATCGATAGCGCCAAGCGTTGAATTAAAATTTGAAATGGTAATAAAAGATAATTCTGAATATAATATAGAAGATATAAAAGATGCAATTTATCATAACTATACAGATATAGACGAAGCATTTTTGGCTGAATTTGATACAGAAGTGCGAGAAGGAGAGCTAATCTATATCGGCGGTGGTACAGGCTTTGCATCGAAAACTTCAATCTATTCAATGTTTGAAAAAGAAGATGCAGTTGAATTAACTAGCAAAATCTTAGACGATAAAGCATCTAAACATAATCATTTAAACGACATAGAACTTAAAATATCTCCACGAGAGATTAAAAAGACAAAAGTAAGACGAGAATATCTTGAAATGGGACTTTGTAAAATTGAATTTGAGGAAAAGAAAATATGATAGGAAAGATAATATAAGGAGAAATAAATTTTTCAAATATTTATCAGGATATGCAAATCCTGTTCAAAAATCCTGCTTCGAATCATATTTAAGCGAAAAAGATTTTGAAAAAATGAAATCAAAAATTGAATATCATACAGATAAAGAAATGGATAATGTGAGGATATATAAGCTATCTGCATATGGTGAAGTTTATAATTTTGGACTTTATAATGAAAACAATATAGAAAAAATAGTAATAATCTAGCCGATAGCTTAAAATAGACATTTAGAGGGAATTGAATGATAAAATATGAAAAAATTTAAAAATATTTTTAATCAGCCGCAAAACTATTATAGAAAACAGTATCTATCAGTATTAGAAAAGACAGGGTAAGAACA
>JAUNVH010000028.1:12298-23882 GCA_030537765.1 Tissierellia bacterium
TGTAAGAACAAATAAATCCCCTAGATGGGAATATAATGATTATTTCTATAATCTTTGGTATAATGAAGAAGACGACAAAATCCCCTAATGGGGACGGTAACGCTGTTAATCTTCCTACTAAGGAAACATTATTCATATTAGTCAGAACAAAAAAGCCCCTTACGGGGACGGTAATTCCTGTGGAGTTCCGCTAGTTGTGGTTCTTGTTTTGGTATTAATCAAAAAATAATCCCCTAACGGGGTCGGCTTTTGCCTTGATTTACAGTCTAGAATCATTAAATTGCATAAATTTACAAAAAGGAGTATCGAAGATGAAAGTTTTATTTTCGCCAATTGGAAATACTGACCCAATACCTTCAACAAATACAGAAGAAGGTTCATTAATACATATTTGCAGATTTTATCAACCAGAAAAAATTTATCTCTATATGTCTAAGGCGATTTTAGATATTCATAAAAAGGACAATCGCTATATACTTTTTTTGAAAGAATTATATAGATGTTTAGGTAAAGAACTCGATTATGAAATTATTGAAAGAGAAGATTTAATCGATGTTCACAAATTTGATGATTTCTATTCAGATTTTAGAGTAATTTTAGATAATATTCACAAAGAGAATCCAAAGGCTGATATTTTATTAAATATATCTTCAGGCACACCTGCAATGAAGAGTGCGCTATTTGTGCTTACAGCTTTTAGACAGTATAAATTGACGCCAATCCAAGTTTCGGCACCATTTGATTCGAAAAGGAGACCGATAAGTGGTATTAATAAGGGACAAGAGGCGATTAATCCATTAGATTATCTGCATATTATTGAAGAAAACACCATATTTGCTAAAGATTATAAAAGTCGTTGTGAAATTGCTTCGAGAGTGAATTTAAATTATGAATTAAAAAAAGAGATTATAAATAATCATTTGAAAGAATACAATTATCCAGCTGCTCTGTCTGTTGCTGAGACAATTAAAGATTTTTTAAGTGAAAAGTCTTTTAGTCTAATTGAAGCTGCCAACGAACGCTTCGCATTAAATTCTTATAAAATGAATCTATTGCTACATAAGATCAAAGAAAACTTTTTTACGCATAGAGGAGATTATGCTGATATTGTAGAATATATGCTATATGTTGATGTATTGAGAAAGCGAGAATTATTATTAGAATTTTTAAGGGCTTTAACGCCTCTCAATTATGAACTATTTTTATTAAATCTAAAACTTCACTGTGGCTTTGATACAAAAAATCTTATTAGAAAAACTGAAAAGGGAGATGTATGGAATTTAAAAAATCTATATAGCGAAGAATTTGAACATATTAATAATATTTTAAATTTCAATCCAAATAATCCAAAGCAATCTAATATTATCAATAACTTTCAGTTATACAAATTGATTGAAAATTTAGAAACACAAAGAAATATAGTTAAACAAGCTAAGATATTGAGAAGCATTGAAGCAAATGCCAGAAATGAAGCTGCGCATCAAATTGTCTGTATAGATGAAAACAGTTTAAAAGATAAAACGGGATTTAATAGTGAAGAAATTATGAATCATATAAAGAAATTTGTAAAAAGTATAGACATCAATCTCAATGACCAAATCTGGAATTCTTACGATATGATGAACCAGAAAATTAAAAGCTCTTATTGAATAGAAGATTAAAAATTTAGGAGGGATTTTATGCTTGGGGCAATTATTGGCGATATTGTAGGCTCAGTTTATGAATTTGATAATTTACGCAGCAAAGATTTTGAGATGTTTTCAGAAAATTCATTCGTAACAGACGATTCTATTATGACGATTGCAGTTGCTAAATCAATTATGGAAGCTTATGGAAAACTTAGCTTGACTGATGAGAATTTGGAGGAATTTGCTCAAATTCTCAGTGAAAAAGCTATCGAAAATCTACAAAGTATTGGACAAAATTATCCACATTGTGGTTACGGTGGCAGATTTTATAATTGGATATTTTCAAATAATCCCAATCCCTATAATAGTTACGGAAATGGTGCTGCAATGCGAATAAGCCCAGTGGGCTTTTTTGCAAATTCTATTGAGCAGGTCAAATTGCTTTCTAAAGCAGTCACAGAAATTTCTCACAATCATCCCGAAGGCATCAAGGGCGCGGAAGCTACGGCTATTATGATCTACGCTGCTAAAAAGGGCAAAGACAAGGCTGAACTTGAAAGACTGGCTAAAAAATATTACGATCTAGATTTTACAATTGATGAAATTAGACCGACATATAGATTTAATGAAACTTGTCAAGAAACTGTCCCACAAGCGATCAAGGCATTTTTAGAATCTGAAGATTTTGAAGACGCCATTAGAACTGCAATATCTGTTGGGGGAGACAGTGACACATTGGCTGCCATTACGGGCTCAATTGCCGAGGCGTATTACGGCGTTCCAGAAGTATTTGAAAAGATTGCTATTGGATATTTCGATGAGCGATTAGAAGAAATCTATTTCGATTGGAAAGATTTTATCTATAATATGTAATTGTGATTTGATTAATGAAATTGAGGCTTTAGCCTCTTTTTCATATCGATATTCAAATATCTAGTATAAAATAAATTAGAGGTGAAAATATGTGTACATTTTTTAAATTGGTTGGAGATAGTTTTTATATAGGCAGAAATATGGATATAGAATATTCTTTCGGCGAAGAACTGGTCATTACGCCGAGAAATTATGAATGGAAATGGAGAAATGCTGCTCCAAAATCTAAAAATTATGCAATAATTGGAATGGCGACAGTAGATGAAAATTATCCTCTCTATGCAGAAGGGGCAAATGAGCATGGCCTTGTTATGGCAAGTCTTAATTTTCCTGGTAATGCAAAATTTTTTCCTAAAATGGAAGGCAAGCTCAATTTAACACCATTTGAATTTATACCCTATATATTATCAAATTTTAAGACTGTAAAAGAAGTCAGAGAAATAGCAAAAGATATAAATCTAATAGATGAAGCCTTTAAAGAGTCTATGCCTTTGGCGCCACTCCATTTTATACTTGCAGATAAAGACGAAGCGCTTGTCTTTGAGCAAGAAGCCGATGGAATGCATATTTACGACAATCCAATTGGCATACTTACAAATAATCCTCAATTTGATCGCCATATGGACAATTTGCAAAATTATACAAATTTAAGAGTTGAAAATCCAAAGACGAGTTTTGCCAAAAGCTTTGAACCAAAACCATATGGGCAGGGCTTGGGCGCAGTAGGGCTTCCTGGAGATGCATCTCCTATGTCTAGATTTGTAAGAACTGCATTTTATAAATTGACAACGGAAGAGCTGGAAAAATCGAATATAAATCATCTACAAGTTTTTCACATTTTAGATGCTGTCAAAATGTTGAGGGGTAGTGTTAAAACTCCCGATGACAAATGGGATATTACAACGTATTCGGCATGTATAGATGCTTCGCGTGGAATCTATTATTTTAAGACTTACGACAATCCACAAATCTATGATGTAAAACTCCATAATGAAAATTTAGATTCTAAAAATCTTATAAAATTCCCATTGCCAAAAGAATTTGAATCTAAGAGTTTAAATTAATTTTGATGATACTCATTTTTTCATCGTCAAATATATTAAACAAAAATTTATAATTAAACTTTGTAACAATTATCTGATATCATATTTAATTTAAGAAAATCTTTTGCAATGGAGTACTTTATATGTATATAATATAACTAAGGCAAAGGAGGTTTATTAATGGACAATAAAAATCTTGAAGAACGATCAAATTCAGAAAAATTAGAAGAAAATCTAATCGAAACTGATCTAGATGAAGAATTTGACGAATACTATAATGATTACGAGCCCATGGGCGGAAGTGGTTTTTGGTTTAAATTTAATGAAATGTGCTACAAAATAAATAAGATGATGCAAAAATCTCTAGAGCTTTCAGTAAATAGCGCTAATGGAAAATGGTTCTTACTACTACTTGCAGCTGTTTCAAATTCAGCGGCTTCACTTACTAGAACGAGCAATCGACTAGCAAATAATGCATCTGGCATTATTGGTGGCTTCGTCGTGGCCCTAATTATTTGGGCAATCGAAAAAGGCGTAGTCAAATACGTATCTAGAAAAATAGGATTTGGATATGGATATAAATTGGAATATAAAAAAGAACGAGATACTTTGGTAGCTTATTCAGTATTAATTTTTTCTATAGTATCACTTTTGCTTGCAGTTTTAAGACTGAGCAGTATTCCCATTGTGGGCATGTTAATAGGTCCAATTATTAATACAATTGCCATTACATCAATATTTTATAGACAATTGAGATCTAAGTATGCTAAGAGTTTTGCTAAAAGATTTCTATTATTCCACATAATACTGTCCTTAGTCTTACTCTTGATAGTGGCAGGAATTGTATTTTATGTTTTCAAACAATTCGTTCTAAATATAAATGATATTAATATGATGAATGAACTTAACAATTTCAATAACTTTTTGCCGTAAAATTTAATTGATATACAGTATAAAGACATGGAAATTAAATAATCTCCATGTCTTTTTTTATTTAATATAGATTGATTTATCTTTTTTATCTAATGGCTTATGTGTGATTACAAATACATATTTGTCCTTAATATTCTGTATTAGATTTTCTATTTTTTGCAAACTTTTTATATCTACATTTGCCAAAGGCTCGTCTAATATTAAAATTTCGCTATCTTTTAATAGGGATCTTATGAGCATAAATCTGCGCGCTTCTCCTCCGGAAAACATCTCATTTGCATTTACTAACTCTCTGTCTAGCGAATCTCTATTTGCATATTTTGAAAGTCCGAGTGATTTCATTAAATCTATTATTATATCATCGGAAATTTCTCTATACATTGTCAAATTATTTCTCAAACTGTCGTCAAAAAATATCGCTTCTTGTCGCATTACTGTGACAATTTCTGTCAGATTAGAAATATCTGTAACAGAAATATCGTTTAATCTAATTTCTCCTTTTGTGGGCTCAAAATATCCAAATAATATACTCATCAAAGTAGATTTTCCGCTGCCCGATTCACCCATAATCTCATATATGCCGTGTTTTTTAATATGCAAATCAAAGTTTTCAAATAAGTATTTATCAGAATCATTATGGCGAAAGCTCATATCTTTAAAATCTATACTGTGGACATTCTTTATTGCAATATTTTTTGAGTCATCTGAACTTTTTTCATCAATCAAACTGAATATGGAATTTATTGGCACTCTCACAACTATAAGCTCTTTAAAATAATTTGAAATATGGACGATTTGTGTCGTCAGCTGATCCATAATGCCAACTGCCGCCACAAACAGTCCGATGCTAATTTTTCCGCGTGCAACTTGCAATGCAGCCATAACTATTACTACAAGTCCAGACAATTTTACTAATATGGAGCTTATATTCATAAAGAGAGCATTTAAAACTCCCGTTTTTTCTGCTTTAATTTTCACATCATCAATCGATTTATCAAATAGTTTTAAAAAAGTATTGGTCCTATTAAAACTGATAATCGTTTCAAAACCTACTAGCCATTCTTTTAATTTCGCTAAATTTATATTTAATGAGTCTACATATTCTTGTTTTGCATTCGACATAAGCTTCATGACTAATAATGGTATGAGCAGTGCTGGAATCAAAGACAAGAATGATGAAAGGCTAAGCCATGGATTTATAAGAGATAAAAATATCATCGACATTATAAATTCAGTCAGAATTTGAAACAAGCCATAATATGAATTGAAATAAGAATTTTCTACATCTGAAACTTGATTCGTATATATCGAAAGATATTCGCCCGATTTCCTTTTTAGAAAATCAGGATAAGATCTATGCAATATGCTGTCAAATATAAACTTTCTCAAATCGCTGCCACAATCTACTCTAAATCCAAAAAATTTAAGACTATAAAGATAATGAGTATAAGCCTTTATAATTACCATAATGCAGAGAAAAACGGCAGCATAAACTAAAGAGTTTAAATCTTTTGCTACGGCTGAATCGATAAGCCTTGCCTTTATAAACTCCATTCCAATCATTGTGGCCGAACTTAAAAATATGAATATAATTCCTAAAATTGCTTTTTTTCTATACCGTTTCCAAAGTTGCAACATGAGCTTTACCTCCTTTTATTTGAAAGATTTTATCGAATTTATAAAGCTTTTTTTCATTGAAATGATGCGAGATAACTATAACTGTGCGGTCTTCGATACTCAAAATTAAATCTTCAATTCTAGCTATATTATCACTATCTATATTGGCCAATGGCTCATCTAGAATTAAAATTTTTGATTTGCGAAGTATTGCTCTTGCAATTGCGATTCGCTTTTTCTCGCCTCCCGATAGATTGACGCCAAATTCTTCGATTTGCGTGGCCAAACCTTTTTTATTTGCAAACTTTTCTAAGCCGACGGAATTCAAAATCTTTATCAATTCATCATCACTATACTGCTCATCGAATAGAGTTAAATTTTCTCTCACAGTGCCACTAAAGACTGTGGCCTCTTGTCTAGACACTGTAATCAATTCAGATAAATTTGAAATCTTATCAATTTCTTGATTGCCAATTTTCAAAAATCCGCTATCTTTTTGTAAAAAACCTAGCAGAATATCGGTAGTCGTCGATTTTCCGCAGCCGCTTTCACCAGTTAATAAATAATTTTTATTTTCCAAAAATTTTAGATTTAAATCTTTAAGAATTTGATTGTCGCCATAGGAAAAAGAAATATTTTTATATTCAATATCATAATTTTTTTCATTATAGGGGCTTTTGTCCAAATTTAATTCATATGGCTGTGAAATAAATTCCATAATCGATTCTCTAGCAGGCTTAGTCGAAATAACTGCTTGATAGAGCCTTGCAATCCAGTAGATTGGAACTTTAATCGCTCCGATAAGAGCTATCACAGTTATAAAATCGCCAGAACTCAATTGTCCATTTAATACATTATATGCGGCATAGATTGTAATAATGGCTTGTGAACCTAATGAGGCCATAAAACTTGCGCCGATCGATTGAGAATAAGTTATAAATTTAGAATCGTCTGAACTTTTTAATTTTCGATTCGATTTATTATAGCTTTTCATAATCGGTTGCTCAATCCCATAATTCTTTATTGCCTCGATACCTCTAATCAATCCAGTAACTTTAGATATATGCATTTGATTTTCTAAAAGATATGCTTTTTGGGTTTCAGAAAGTTTTTGCTCAAAGGCTTTTGTCGTAAGCATGGGCGTAAATAATGCCAGCAATGAAATAATAGTCAAGGCGGGACTTATCATAATTAAAGAAAAAGTGATTGCAATGATCGTAATCAAATACTCCACAAATAATAAACCCATAGCTAAAAATTCTTGTTCAATAGTTCCAAGCTGTCTAGTATATTTTGCTATAATATCGCCTTCAGATATGCTTTTAAAATTTGCCAAAGGCCTTTTTAAAATGCTTTTAAAAAAAGCATATCTCAAATCTTTCATACTAGATTGCATAATCTTTACGCGCACAAATGCAGTTGAAAATGTGAATAGAACATTAAAAATCATGGCTAAAAAGAGATAGAATAGATTTTTATATAGTATAGATAGATTGCCCAACAAAGCAATGTCTAAGACTCTTCCTTTAAGTTTTTGTGCAAATATATTTAATAAAACTGATAAGATGCTAAAAATTATTCCTATAAATATAATTTTCATATGCTTTGCCAAATATTTTCTCATAATTTCCTCCATTATTAAAAGTCTAATTAATTGAATTCATTATAGCATAATTATAAAATTTTTCATGATAAAATTAGATAAAATTCTAATAAAACACTAAATACTTTATTTATTTAAATTATATCGGTAAATAATTATATAAAATTAGATATTCATGAAATAAAAATGTGGTTTAAAATTTGATTAAAAGCATTAGAAAAGTTAAAAATTAAATAAAAATATTTTAGACTAGATTATTTTTTATCTATTTTAAAAATATTACTATAGATTCATGTATTTTTTTAATTGACATTGAATAAAAAATAAACTATGATGTAAACAACTGATAACAATTATCAAATAACAGTTTTTAAAGGAGAGTTTTATAGAATGAAAAAAGTAATTTTTTGGTCAGGCACTGGAAACACTGAGGCTATGGCGGAGGCAATTTGCGAAGCATTAGACGATGCTGAACTTTTAGAAGTGGGTGACGCTACTGTCGATGACGTTGCAAATGCAGATGCAATTGCATTCGGATGTCCTTCAATGGGCGATGAAGTTTTGGAAGAATCTGAAATGGAACCATTTATCGAGTCGATTGAAGACGCAGTTAAAGGAAAACCAATAATTCTATTTGGCTCATATGATTGGGGCAATGGAGAATGGATGGAAGATTGGGAAGAGAGAATGAAGGGCTACGGCGCCGAACTTGTTGCTCCCGGCTTAATCGTAAACCTTGAACCTTCCGATGAAGATCTAGAGGCTTGCAAGGAGTTAGCAAAAAAACTTAATTAATTATGGAAGGCTACAAAAATTATATTTCAAAAATTGCGTTTACTGAGAGCGACGAAGATTATTTTTACTCCACACTCATTATGAATATTGATTTAACCGTACTAAGAGAAAAGTGCGGTTCGCTCGTCAGTTTCAAAAATAGACGCAATGCTAGAAATTTGTGGCTAAAAAATAAAGATACAATTGCCACCAAGACGGGCATCAAATTTAGAGAATTAAAAGTTGATGAGGATGTGGTGATGGTATTAATATATGATGAAAATCTACTTTGGAAGAGCTTGCAAGATAAAGAGAGAAATAAATTTTTGCGCAGCTTAGGCTACAATACTTTGGGCGATATAGATTGTTTTCTAGATCAGCTTGAAGAGCGATTTCAAAATGATTTTCCTCACGAGGTCGGCATCTTTTTAGATTATCCTCTCTGTGATATTATCCAGTTTATGAAAAACAAACACGAATGTCTTTCGTTAAACGGATATTGGAGAGTTTATGAAAACGAAGCTGAATCTCAAAAACTATTTAGGCATTACAATTCTATAAAATCCATGCTTGCAAATAAATTAGAGCAAGGCGAAAACCCAAAAAACTTTCTGCTGGAGAAAAAATTGGGCTTATGCATACATTAAATAGAATTATGCGAATAAGCGACGGTTACATATTATATCCGTCGCTTTTTTTATATGAAATTTAAAAAAGTTAATTTCTCTTGCTTGAAAATGTTTTCTTGGGGTAAAAAGTTTAATGGGCTTAAATAAACAGTCCAACATATCTATTTAGCTTGGCAAATTCTATGCCCAGTATTTGATAAAAGACAATTTAATAATTTATTAAATTTTAATTTTTGTATGCACAAATTTAATTAGAAAGGTATAGATAATTTTGTCTATATAAAATGAAGGTGATATATGAAAAAGAATATTTTGGAAATCTATAAAACTAATATAATTCATAATCTAAATCTTATAAAATCACATTTAGATAAAGACACAAAATTTTGTGCAGTTATAAAAGGCAATGCCTACGGAACAGATCTAATTCAAATGGCTAATTTCTTAAATGAATATGTAGATTTTTTTGCAGTATCATTGGCAAAAGATGCCATTTTGTTAAGAGAAAGTGGCATTTCAAAAAAAATCTTAGTTTTAGGTTCTACACCTATTGAATATATGGAAGACGTTTTAGAAAATAAAATTTCTGTATCAGTATTTAGCGAGGAATATCTCGCAACGGTAAAAGAGCTTGCAAGAAAGAAAAATATTAAAGCAAATATACATATCAAATACAATACGGGCTTAAATAGACTTGGTTTTAAATCTAAAGACGAGATTATAAATTTGGCCAAGCAATTAAAAGCAGATGAAAATATCAATATTGAAGGCCTATATACACATTTGGCAAGGGCCGATGAAGAAGATTTTGAATTTAATCTCATGCAATTAGAAAAATTTGACGAATTGGTAAAAGAACTTGAAACACTCGAGCTCAGACCAGAAATAGTGCATGCCAAAAACTCGAGCGCAGCAATCACACAAACAGATTATGAATACGATATGATAAGGGCCGGAGGTCTAATATTTGGATTAGTGCCAAATGGAGAAAATATTTCATCATATGATTTTAGACCGACTATGAGTTTAAAAACTCATCTGGCACAAATTCATTGCGTTGAAAAAGGCCATTCAATAGGCTATGGCGAAAATTATATTGCAAAAAGAGATATGCTAATAGGAGTTTTGCCAATAGGCTATGCCGATGGATATGCTAAGCAATTAGAAAATAGGGCGCATGTCTTAATCGATGGCGAAAAATATGAGCTAGTAGGCTCAATTGCCATGGATATGTGCATGGTAGATCTAAAAGACAGATCAGATTTTAAAATTGGTAAAGAAGTAATACTATTGGGAAATTCGGAACATGAAAGCATAACTGTCACAGATATTGCAAAAATGACCAATTCAATCGAGACAGAGTTTGTAACTAATATAAGTTCGGTTATAGACAGAGTGTATTTAGATTAAGAGGAGGGAAAATATGAGAATAGCAGTAGTTTATTCAGAATATGAAAATTTGCCACAAAAAGTTTATAAGGAAAATCCACATGGGCCGGAGCAGATGAAAGTGACATTAAAGACAATTAGCGAGGCTTTAGAAAACTATGGACATGAAGTCTTTAAAGTGGCGGCAAATGTCGACACATTGAGAACTATTATGGATATTGGAAATATTGATGTAATCTTTGCGCATTATATTCCGATGCTCAATAAAAAGCGTCAAGGCAATCTATTTGCAATGTTAGAACTTTTAGATATTCCAATTGTAGGTTCTGGAATATATGCCCATACAATTTGTCTGTATAAACAGACCACAAAATTAGTTTTGAGATCACATGGCATTCCCACGCCGCCTTCTCAGCTTTTTTACACTCCATTTGACGAATTGGATGCTGAATTGAAAGAGAGATTTCCGCTATTTGTAAAGCCTGAATCGGAAGGCGCATCATTGGGCATAAGAAACGACAGCTTAGTTCACAATGAAGAAGAGCTTAGAAAAACTCTCAATAGGATTTTCAAAGACGTCGAACCTCCAATAATTGTCGAAGAGTATCTTAGCGGCAGAGAATTTACTGTTGGAGTTTTAGGCGATGAAGAAATTATTGCATTGCCAGTTTTAGAATTCATATATGAAGATACTGACGATGTAAAATTTCAATCGGTGGAAAGAAAATCGGTCGGCAATATAAAAACAGTCTGTCCAGCCGAGATTTCAAAAGAATTGGAACTAGAGATGAAAGAAATTGCAATCGAATCTTTTAAAGCAGTTAAGGCAGGAGTCTATTTGAGAGTCGATTTGCGCATGGACCGAGATGGCAATATTTCAGTCATTGAAGTAAATACGATGCCGGGGCTTGAAAAAGGCGAATCTTATTATAATGAAACTGCCAAAGTTATGGGCATTGAATATGATGAGCTCATAAATCGCATGGCAGAAATTGCTCACAGAACTTGGCAAGATGATCTACCTTATGAAAGAGGAAAATTTTAAAAAAGGCGGCTCATTATGAGTCGTCTTTTAATTGGAGATTGCTCAAATTT
>JAUNVH010000029.1 GCA_030537765.1 Tissierellia bacterium
AACCTTATATAAAAATTCTTTGTCATGACTCACAATCAATATGGCCTTTTTATCTATTCTGAGTTCTTCTATTAGATTATTAACTTTTAGCATACTGCGGTAATCTAGTCCACTCGTAGGTTCATCTAGACAGATTAGTTTTGAAGCCTTGAGTTTAGCTACAGCAATACAGAGTCGCTGTTTTTGTCCTCCCGATAGCGATAGCGGATGTTTTTCGATATATTCTTTAAGCGACAATTCCTCCAATGTTTTTAAGATTTCAGCATCACTTGCATCTATATCGCCAATTGAAAATTCATTTCTAACGCTATCTGTAAATAGCTGATAATCGCTATCTTGCATTACATAGTAGGCATTTTTAACTCGTGCTTTTGGATTTAATCTTTCATTATTGAAATAGATTTTTCCAGATTTTTCTTTTATAAGTCCACAAATAATCTTTAATAGAGTCGACTTTCCCGCACCATTATTGCCTGCAATGCCTATGACTTCGCCCGATCTTAAAGATAGATTTAAATTATTCAATATCGGTCGACTTTTATCGTAATAGAATTTCAAATCTCTTACTTTTAATAATGTTTCACCAAAAACTTCATGAGTGCTTTTTCGTTCTAACTGTTCTGCTTTAAGAATTCTAAAACCTTTTAATTTTCTCTCTTCATTAGACATATTTATTAAATCTTTTGGAAAATATATAGACTCAATTTTGCCCTTATTCATAAAAATGGCTCTATCTATCAAATCTAATAGATAATTTATTCTATGTTCTGCAATGACGATCGTATACTTTTTAGACTTTAACAGTTTTAAAACTTTTGCAAGTCTTTTAATGCCCTTATCATCTAAATTGGCACTCGGTTCGTCTAAGAGGATAACTTTTGGCTTTGTTGCATATACAGAGCCGATTGCAATCTGTTGTTTTTCACCGCCCGATAATTCAAATATGCTCCTATTTGCTAGAGTTTCTAGTTTTAAATCTAAAATTATCTGATCTACTCTCGTTTTTATTTTTTCAGAAGATATGCCCTGACATTCTAATCCAAAAGCCAGTTCTGAATTTGTATCTGTAGAAAAAAATTGGCCTCTTGGGTCTTGGAACACACTGCCAACATTCTCTGCAATTTGACTGATATAAAGTTTTGATAAATCTTTATTATCGAGATAGATTTCACCAGACAATTCACCGTCATAAAACTCAGGGATTAAACCATTTATCAATCTAGTAATACTAGTCTTTCCGCAGCCACTCTCTCCCATTAATAAAATACATTCGCCACTCGAGATATTGAGATTGATATCTCTTAAGCTCATCTCTTTTGCGCCCTTATATTTAAATGAAAGATTTTTTATCTCAATCATATAGAAACTCCATTTAAGTAAAATGTTTTGTCTAAGTAAATATTAATAATGCCAAAAAATAAAATCAAAATCGTAAAGACAATTTGATTATATTTTAATTTTAAAGGAATATAAGAACTGCTTCGCTTGTCCAAATCTAAACCTCTACACATCGCAGCAGCCGACAGCCCCTCGCTCAATGTCATGCTTCTCATAATTAAAGGAATTCCTGCAAATTCAATTGTCTTAGCGGGTCTTCTAATCATATTTTTTAGATTAAATTCAATATTTCTCAGCTTCATTGCATCTTTAATATTATCTAGTTCCGATTTTAAAGTCGGAAAAAATCTTAGCACAACTGCCAAGATTATAGTAATTTCTTTCGGCAAATGCATAGCTTCCATAGCGGCAATAAAGTGACCAGATTTCATCTTTAATGAAATCCAAAGTATCATAATTCCGATTATCGAAAATTTTATTATAAAAATAATTGCAATATTAAAAAATTTTAGCTTTGGATAAATATGATACTTTCCAAGTAAAAAGTAATTTAAGAAAAAGCAAGCCACAATATATATCCCAATTTTAAATGCGTGCTTATATGCCCCTATGCCAATAAATAAAACTAGCATAAGGGCATAATTTATTATAAGTCCAAAATTTGTCACTAAGCTAAATGAGCTATGCGATATGAATACTGCCAATAAAATTTTTAGCCTGGGATCAAAATCCTTTAGCATTAAATTATGCCTGCCTTTTCAAAATGTTTTCTAAGAATTTTTTTGCCAATCCAAACTCCAATTGCGCAACAGACCACGACTAAAGCGAGCGCTAAAATCTCCATAAGAGGCGTTGTAGCTTGATTGACAGAATTAAAAAGTTCGCCATATTCGGGCGATTTGTTTTTGATTTTATCGAGCATAAACATAATGGGAAGCGTTGCTCCAATTTGCCAAAATAGAATTTGCACAGTAAATACGATTCCCATAGTCTTGACACTCTTTTTGTCGAATTTTCTCCAAATAATTTCTGCAATTATCCCACCCAGAATTATCGCAAACGAAACAATCCAATGATAAGAAAGCATAAAAAGACCAACTGCAATGCCAAATATTAAAGGTACATTGTTTTTATTGACCTTTGTGTACATAAGTAAGAATATTGTGCCCCAAAGAATTGAGCAAATTGCCCAAATAAAGATATAAGTATTAGGATTAAATCCAATTGGTGAGCCTAAAAAATAGATTGCAAATATCAATACATAAGATACTGCCATAGTGATAATATCCCTGACATTTAGTCTATTTGGATTCTTCTTATCAGTATTCATAATTTCCTCCTTCGTCATTTGTATAAGATAGAATTTATTTCTAATATGAAATTATTTTAATCGATATTTATTATCATCTCAATTCCTAATCATTTATTTGACATTCCCATTCGTTTATTGCAAAAAAACCTCCTTATTGGAGGTTTGATCTAGCTTTCTATTAATTTGTTCTGTGTTTTGAGGGATTGCAATCATATTTTGTTTTATAGGCTTTGACAAATTTATTATACGAATTAAATCCCACAGACTTTGCTATGTCGCCTATTTTCATATCGGTATTTAATATTAAATAATTTGCTCTTTCTAGCCGAGCGTTGAGATGATATCTATAAGGCGACAATTTATAATAGTCCATAAAGATACTTTGCATCCGACTTAGACTTATATTAAACATCTCGGCAATTTTGGGCATTGGATAATATTGATTTAGATTATTGTCTAAAAAAGACTTTATCTTTATCACAGTATCGACTTGTGCTTCAGCATAAGTTTTGCTCTTAGTATAAATACTTTTGTCATAATTTGTGATAAAATACTGAAAAATATTTACTATCTTAGTATAAGCTGAAAATCTGTCATCGTCTTCAATCGCATTATATAAGCTTTCAAAATCTTTCTCCAGCTCATAAGTTTTAGTAATTACGATTCCATTTTTTAAATCTTCATCGTTTAAAATCTTTTCAATCCTATCAGTAAACCAAGCCTTTTTTGTAAAGGCATTAATAATATCTGATCTATATCCAAAAACCCCTAAGATAGAAGTATCTTGATCAAAATAGAATTTTGGATTTATAGAATAATTGCCCATAAAACAGAATATATCTCCCTCGTTAAACAGTAAATTGCTATTATCATCTTGTTTAACAAAATATTGGCCTTTTAAAACTTTTGCCATATAGAATAAATCTTCTTTGAACTGTTTTCTAGCTTTTTCGAGATTAAAATTTATAAATCTATATTTTGCCAAACTAACTGCAATTCCTATATCTGTATTAAAGCCTTTCATATTGCCATGGCCATATTTAGGATTCATTTCCATAGAATACTTAAATTGATCATAAAAAGTTGGAACTCCCCATATATCATATGCAATATCGTCCCTATTAATCTAAACCAACTCCTTTAATATAATCATCTATTTAAACTTAAATTTAAAATCACATTTTTCTCCATCAGTTCCCAAAGTTTCGGTTCTGATAAATTCCATCTTGTCTACATCGAAAAATATATCGTCTGCCGAACAAAAGAGTTCGCACATTTCGGGATATTTTAAAAAATCGCAAGTTTCTTTCCATAGACATTTTGTAATATCGAAAGCAAATTCCTCATCGTCCGATCTTTTTAATTGCCATTCCCAAACTTCGTCGCCTTTCATCGTCTTATTAAATGCAAAGCGAAACAATTTATTAAATTTTGGTATTTTAAACGCTTTATCTAAAAGACGATTTGCCTTTTTAGAATTTTCAATAACAAACTTTCTCACCAATTCCTTAGATTCTTCTTTAGTATAACCAAAATTTATAAAAGTTTTATATAATGCAAGTTTGGGGACTATTGTTCGATTTTGGTAGCTTTTTTGTTTTTTAGTCCACTGTCTAATTTCCAGTTCATCTAGCAAGGCATTATAATTTTTTTCATATTCTTTATCAATTATTAATAACTCAGCAGCTTTTAAATCTTCTGCATAAAAGTTTTTCCATTTCATAAGATTCCCCCTAAGGTATTTGATGAGATTTAAAATTAGAAGCTATTAATAAACTCAGAAAATTCTTTTGGTCTCATCACACAAAATTCACCATGTTCAGCATCTTCAATTATTTTAAAAATCAATTTGGGATAGAGCTTTTCGTATTCTTCAATAAACTGTTTCATATCGTTTTTATTTTTTTCTCCGCAAAGATAATAGATTATAGTGTCGTTATTTGGAATAGTTTTTGGCATTTCATAATCTAAAGCTGAATTATAAGAGTTCTTCATAGTTTCAAAAGTCAATCTGTTTAAAAATTCATGCGTTTCCTGATAATCTTTTTCTACATCTACGCCAGGCTGAGTCCAAATTTCTGGTGGATATGCTTTTTTCATAATCCATTTGCTCTTTCTCAAGATGCCCAATCCTAAATTATTTCTAAGTCTATAGATCGGTCTTAAAAAGTTTGGCATTTTTACTCTAGTCGGACTTTCATCAATTATTAATATATCGATTTTAAATTTATCTTTTGCATAAATCAAATTGGCAATTGCACCACCCATTGAAAGCCCATACACCATATCAAAATCTTTAATTGAACAGTTTTCAAAATAATCAATAATATCTCTTGCGGCAATTTCTACAGATTGAAAGCTTTTTTCATAGGGAGCGTGATAACCATCGTAAAAGACATAATAGATATGCCAATCTTCTTTTAAACTATCTAATGTAAGTTCATACCATGAATAATCACTTATGGCGCCCGGCAAAAATAATAATTTCTTCTCGTTCTCTATTCCGATTTCCCTTATTCTCATTTTGCACCTCGTCTATTTTGTCAATTTGCAGATTGTTTCATAAAATTCTCTAGGTCTAATCGTACTGAGTTCTCCATGTTCCATGTTTTTGATTTCTTTAAACGCAGCTTTCGGGTAAGTTTTTTTGATGTAATCTATATCCCATGCTCTTTCTTTTTTCTCAAGTTCACCATAGATATAATAGATTTTCGTTTCATTATTTGGAAAATTTTTAGGCATAGAATAATTATTGCAGGAGTCAAAACAGTTGACCATTGTTTTAAAACTGATTGTGTTTAAATACTCATGTATTTCATCATAATATTCGTCTTCATCTTCGCCTTCTAAAATCCAATGTTCTGAAGGAAAAAATGCTTTTAAAATTCTTTTGCTACGCCTTAAAAGCCAAAGTCCAATTATATCTCTAAGCAAAATAAATCGCGTTAAAATCCATGGCAATTGATAGGGAGTGATTCCTCCGTCCATTATCAAATTTTTGATTTTAAATTCGTCTGTTGCATATAATAAATTCGCAATACCGCCTCCCATTGAAAGTCCGTAAACAGTATCAAATTCAAAAATTTCTCTTTCTTTAAAATATTCTGTAAGTTCATTTACAGTTTTTTCTACTGTTTCAAAGCTTTCATTATAAGGCTTATGATATCCGTCATAAATGATTGCAAAAATATGAAAATCTCTTTTCAAAAGCTCGATTGAGTTTTCATACCACGAAATATCAGATAGAGATCCCGGCAAAAATAATAACCTTCTCTTATTTTCTATGCCATATTCCTTAATCTTCATGCTGGCACCTCCCCATTTAAAGTTTGGCTATAATTTCTTTAAGTTTTGTTTCAGTTTTTTTGGTACAATTTTCTAATAATTCAATGCCTGTATTTTTTGAATAGACGCCAATTAATCTGCCATCTTTAATGAATATTCCTTTATTGCTACCATTTCTAGCAGGACAGATTAGATATTCGCTCGCTTCATCACATAGACAAGTTCTGTTGTAGTAAGCATTATGTATTTCGTAATACTATTTTATAATGTCCATCTATTTTACTTTAATCAATATTCATTATCAGTATTATATCAGATTTTTTGTTCATATTGACGTTTATGTAAAAAAATATGCCAAAATTTGGCATATTTTATGGTAACCACCATCGATTCAGTTCAAAATGCGGCTTGTCTTGATGTTCTTCAAAATAATATCCTGGCGTTAAGCCGATTTCTTTTCCGATTTTTGCACATTGTTCAAAAAATTTATCATCTCCATATGGATCATTGCCCTTCTTAGCAATGTCAAAGGCTCTACGCATTGTGTGCTTGCTGTTTTTAGTCCAAGTGACAACTAGACCTTCATATGCTCTGCCTTGAGCGTAAAGATAGTCCTGACGATTCTGTGTGCGATAAGTTTCTGTGATTTTTACTGCAAGGCCTTTTTCATCGCATCTTTTCAAAAACTCTCTGGCCAATTTTTCAGTATGGGGCGAAAGTTGGTCCAAATCGTTTATAATTTCCTTTGGATTGTCTGTTACTTCGTCATAAATCTTATTGTCGAACAAAAATGCATAGACTCCAAATTTCGGAAAACCAAATACTAATAGCCAAATAATTACAAGCAGTAAAATCATCTTTTTTATCAGCTTCATATCGCGCCTCAAATCATTCTCTGATTGATCGCAAGGTCTATATTTTTTAAATATCTATTGTTGTTCAAATATAGAGTGATTGCGATTGCAATAATATAGAATATAAAAGCCCAAAGGTTCATATTTTTTATAATTTGGAATATGCCAAATGGCTTATACGCTGTCTTTGTAATTGCTGCTGCAACGATAACTGCAATAATAGCCGTGATTATTAGCATAATTAGCTTTTTATTAACTTCCATTCTAACCAATTTTTTGAGCATTTTATTATCCATGCCCACAATTTGATACAGAGCATAATCTTTTTGTCTATTTAGGCGATTGTTTTCTGTCGCGCCATATGATGCAGAAAGTCCCACAATGCCAGAAATTAAGGCCGCCGCATAGAGTATTGAATAGAGCATTTTGTTGGAATTTTTTGTAAATGCATTTATCGTTTCTCTATTGTTAATTTCTACATTTCTGGTGTTGAACTTATTTTCAATATAGCTTTTTAAATCTTCATAATCTCTATTTCCATTCGATTTTATAAATATACTATCTCTTATTATGCTATCTGATGCATAAATAATTTTGTCAGCAATTTCAAAAAAATTATCCATAGGCATCAAGACCGTGATCATAGATGACATTATCGGAACTTTTAAAATTTCTCTATCTTTTATAAATTTTATTGGCTCAATCTCAAACGGATTGTCGAGATCTTCGTTTGCTATCGAGTTTTCAGAAAATTCATTTAAATATAATCTATTAATATCTTCATTGAAAAGTTGCTTATATTCTAAAGATTTTAGCGGCAAGTCCAAATTATCGGGAAAACTATTTATCACTATGGCTTGATTATCCTTAAAGTCTTCAAGTTTTAATCCATATTCAGAAATTATTTCTGCAAATTTTTCTCTATCGATGCCCATTATATTTAAGCGCAATTGCTTTAGATTGAATAGTTTTTGATAATTTTCATATCCAGAATTATAAAATTCGGTCGTAAAAATAGTATTATAATCTTTACTATTTTCTAAATATAGATCTAGCGTTCTAAAATTTAGCAATTCTTTTGCATAATCTCTTCTAATTTCAGACAAAGTATTTTCGCTAAGCTTATTGCTATTCCAATAATCAATTTTATAATCGTAATATTCTAATTCATTTAAAGAATTATATTCCATATCTAAATCTAAGCCCGATGAAAGCGTAAGCGCCATTGCAAATATAAAAATAGACATAGCCATAGTCGCAATTAAAAGTATATTTTTAAAGCGATTGTCTCGATTTATAATCTTATTTAGATCAGATATAAAGCTTTTGCCATTTAGCTTCATTATTTTTAATTTCTTTTTAGGCTTGCTTTGACGAATATAGATTGCCTCCGTTGGATTTAGCTTTAAGACTTTTCTTAAAGGCGAAAGCGAAACAATTATTATAAGCGATACTGTAAAAAGAATTATCAATAATAATGCCCACCATGAGAAAGTAAATTTCATATTCTGAACATTGCTTAAATAGAGATTCTGTTGTGACAATAAAAAATAATGATTCACAATTTTGACTAGCAAAAAGTCTATTATAATTCCTGAAATTAAGCCTAAAATTATTGGTTTAATTGCCAATTTATAAAGCCTTTTAAGCATCAATTTTATAAGATCCAATTTTGTTGCACCGATACTTAAAAGCAGTCCATATTCACGCCTATATTCATTTTCCCAAGTTGTAAATATATTTTTAATTAATATCGCAGTAAATAGAAGGATCACAATCGAGCCTATTACTATAATTTTGGGATATCTATCTGCGAATGAATCTGAATAGTCCATATCAGATTTTACTAATCTGCTCGACAAATATCCAAAATTATACTTCACAATTCCCTTGTTAAACGCATTTTCAAAATCTAAATCAGAAATATGTGAAAAAATTTCGGGAGTCAGTTCATAAGTCTTTTTGATGTCTTTAAACCATATAATTACGGAATTTGAATTCGATTTTATCTTTTCAGTATCTGAAAAACTATAAAGAGAAATCTCTTTGTCCCAAGTAAAATATGAATAATCGTAAAGTCCGCATACTTGATAATTTTCTACTATTCCGTCTTTTTCCATTTCCAAATAATCGCCAATATCTATATTCAAATCTTCAACTAGCGAAAATGGAATTAAGATTTCGTTTTCAGCCTTTGGCAATTCGCCTCTGATGAGCTTTGTGTTTAGCAAATTCAAAAAGTTTTCATCACTAAAATTTATCAAATAAGTAAAATCGCCCTCAGTTCCATTGAGATCTTCTACAGTTTTGCTAAAGCCTAGTTTTTTAATATTTACATTTTTTTCTAGATACTCTGCTTTTTTTGCATCTATTGGAACGCTAAAGCCTGCGTGAAAATCGCCAAAACTACTTAAAGCAAGCTCTCTTTTATTTCTCAAAAGCGTGTTCATAAACAGTATAAATATTGTCAAAGAGAGTGTTGCCAAAAGAATTGTGAGCTTTATTGCCCAAATTTTCTTGCGGTCTTTTTTGAGACTGTTTTTAATATATTCATCATATATATTCATCGCAGTCTCACATCCTTGATAATTTTTCCATCAACCATAGATAGCATTCTGTCGGTTTGATTAATAATCTCTTCATCATGGCTGACTATGAGCATTGCTTGCTTAAAAGCTTTGTTCGAATATCTCAAAAGTTCCATGATATTATCACGATTATTGCGATCAAGATTTCCAGTCGGCTCGTCTAAAAGCACAATTGCCGGCTTATTTATAATTGCTCTGGCGATTGCAATTCGCTGTTGCTCGCCGCCCGATAATTTTTCTGGAAAGCTATTTTTTCTATCTTCTAGTCCGATAGCTTTCATAATTTTTTCGTAAAATTCTTTGTCAACTTTGCGATTATCCATCAACACTGGCAGCAAAATATTCTGTTCTGCAGTTAAATTAGATATGGAATTATAAAATTGATAGACAATGCCCACTTTTCTTCTGCGATATATTGCAAGCTTTGAGGAATCTAGATTGTCTATTCTCGTTCCATTGAGATGCACTTCGCCCGATGTGGGTCTTTGCAGTCCGCCAATTAGATTTAAAAGTGTCGATTTGCCGCAGCCGCTGGGACCCAAGATTCCGACAAATTCGCCCTCTTCAATGCTAATATTCACATTGTCTAAGGCAGTCTTTGTTAATTCTCCGTCTTTAAATTTTTTTGTCAAATCGATGGTTTTTAAAATCTCCATTTTCTTCACCTCAGCTAGACTATATCAAGCAAATCTTTCAATTGAGTGACATAAAAAAATTATTTATAAAATTTAATAACAAAGACTCCTCCAGAATCGTTTTTGGCATTTATCGTCGCATTATGGGCGTTTAAAATATTTTTTGCCATATTTAAACCAATACCAATCCCGCTTTTAGCATTTTTTGATTGATAAAATCTGTGAAAAATCTTATTAATATCTGATTCAATAAAACCAGTGCCATCATCTATGATTTCAATCTGATTATATACATTTTTTTCTGCAAATTTTATTTTAAGATTCTTTTTTGCATATTCGATACTATTTTTTAAAATATTTATAAAGGCTTCTACAAGCCAATAATAATCGCCTGTAATTTGAAAATCAAAGCCCGATATTTCAATTTTAATATTTTTTTCATCTATTATATTTTGTAAAGTTTCCAGCGCAGTATATATGATGTCTTTTGCTAAAATTTCTTTCTTTTGAAATTCAATTTGATTGATATCAAGCTTTGCTAAAATTAAGAGATTAGAAATCAGATCATTAATCCTTGCAATTTCTCTTTCAATCTTTTTTATATAATTGCCAGGATTTGACTTTTCTAATTCCAAAAGTATTTCTATGCTTGCAATTGGAGTTTTTATTTGATGAGATATATCTTCCAATGCCTCTTTAATTTTTAATTTGTCGTAATTTGCCAATTCACTTTTTTCTCTAAATTCAATTATCAATTTGCTCAATTCGTCAAACAAAGTCCCAAGTTTTTCTACTTCCTCAGGATTAATTTCGTAATTGCCTGCTGAAATTTGAGCAAGTTTTTTTCTAATCGTTTCAAGATAGTATGTATAATTACTTTCTCGTTTTTTTAAAATTTGATATATCAAAATCGAAAATAGTATCGATATTCCAATCAAGAGCATAAAAACTAAAGTCCTATTTTCATATAGAATCATAGATTTCAAATAGCCATATTCATTTAAATCGAAAATTTTTGATATCTCGACAAAATAGATTTTATCTATAATAAAAAATATTGCAGCTGAAAATATTAAAGAAAGTAAAAGTATCAGTATAAAAAGTTTTTTATTTTTCATAATCCATTCTATATCCTATTCCTCTAATCGTCTTTATATGTCCATCATAAGGCATGATCTTTTCTCTAAGTCTGCGCATCGTGACAGATAAAGTATTGTCGTTTACAAAATCTTGATCGTAGTCCCATAAAATCTCAATCAATTTTTCGCGTGTCAAAGTCTTGCCGATATTTTTAAATAGCAATTCTAAAAGTAAATATTCTTTCTGTGACAAATTGATTTCACAATTTTCGATATAGACTTTGGTGCCTTCTATATCTAATACTAATTTATCGACTCTTAAAAACTTTTGATCTATATCTTTAAAGCGCCTCAAAACACTTTCAATCCTAGCCTTCAATACTTCGGGTTTGAAAGGCTTTGTGACATAATCATCTCCCCCAAGTTCTAAGCCCTCAATAATATCTCTGTCGCTATCTCTCACAGTTAGAAAAATTATTGGTATCTCTTTGCTTTTAATATATTCAACGAGCGAATAGGCATCGCCATCAGGCAAATTGACATCTAGTAGGACCAAATCGGCATCGTCGATAAATAGGGATTTAAATTTGTTTATAGATTCTGCCTCTAAAACTTCATAATTATTGGCCCTTAGATATTCGCTAAGACTTTCTCTGATTACACAATTGTCTTCTAAATAGACTAATTTTTTCATAATCTCCCTCCAATTATCAAAAAATGAGATTGATCACTAAAGTTTTTTGACTATTAGCATTATTATATCAAAGCCCGCCATTCTTTTGTCGAGTTTTTGGCAACAAAAATGAGCATCCGTCTTAGATGCTCTTACATTAATCTATCTGCGCCTTTTTCTGCGATTATTTTTATAATTTTTCTTTTTCTTATCTTTTGCACGATAATTCTTTTTATTCTTAAACACACTCAAATCGTTCAAATCAGATTCTGATTTCTGTTGAAGTAATAGATTTTTAGCAAGCAGCGCAGCAGCCACTTTTCTGGAAGAATAGCCAAGTTTTTCAAATCTATCTATAATATCATAATAGTCTTTCAAATCGAGCTCATCTATAGTTTCGATAAGCGTTTTTACAAATTGATCAATTTTTGCTTTGTTCATCGATTTTATTGACGGCACTTTGACGTGTTCAACGCGTTTTTTCATATAGCTTTCGATATCGCGAAACTTATCTCGATCTTTATGAGTTACTATAGTTACCGATTCTCCCGATTCGCCAGCTCTGCCGCTTCTGCCAATTCTATGCACATAAAATTCTTCCATATCTGGCAAATCAAAGTTGACAACCAAATCTACACTCTGAATATCTAAGCCTCTCGCCGCCACATCTGTTGCAACTAGATACTGTAAATTTCCGTCATTAAATCTTCTCAAAACTTCAATTCTTTGATTCTGTTTCATATCGCCATGAATCTTGTCGGCAGTGAAACTCTTTTCTACAAGTTCGGCCGTAATTTTATCCACCATATGCTTAGTATTGCAAAATATTATGGCTCTAGTCGGATTTTTAGTCTCCAAAATTCTATAAAGCGCATCTTTTTTGTCCGAACTTTTTACAGTTACGACTGTTTGATAAATCGTATCGGTCACAACGCTTTCTGCCTTAATCTTTACATGCTCTGCATTTGAAAGATATCTATCAGTTATATTTAAAATTGCTTTTGGCATCGTGGCTGAAAAGAGTAATTTTTGAATCCCATCATCCATAGCTGCAAATATGGTTTCAATATCTTCTCTAAAGCCCATTCTGAGCATTTCATCAGCTTCATCTATGACTGCACAAAATAGATTTTGTAAACGAAGTGTTCTCCTGCGCAAATGGTCCATAAGTCTACCTGGTGTGCCAACAATAATTTGTGCGCCCTGTTTTATGGCTTTTATCTGATATTGAATCGGCTCTCCTCCGTATATTGCAACGCTCTTTACTCCCGGAATATATTTGCACAGCGATTTAAATTCTCCTGCAACTTGAATGGCAAGTTCCCTCGTCGGTGTAACTACAATAATTTGTGGCTTTTTTAATTGAGCATCAAGTTTTTCAATAAGTGGAATTGCAAAAGCCGCAGTCTTTCCAGTTCCAGTTTGCGACTGCCCGATGACATCGAAGCCTGCTTCAATTATCGGGATAATTTCTTTCTGTATTGGTGTCAATTCCTTATAACCTTTTTCTTCCATCGCTTTAAGTAGACGATGGTCACTAATCATATTTTCTATAATACTTTTCCCCTTTCTTAGTCGCTTAATTATAACAGATACTTAAGCTAATTGATAGTTTTATTTTTATAATCTAAATCAAATTTTCCAAAACATAAATATTTTCCAATATATTATATTGATCAAAATCGTAAATTGAGTAAATAATATAATATATTTAGAACTCTTTTTAGCAGTTTCAAGTCTTGGTTTAATCAAAGTCCTTAGCGTAATAATGGCCAGAATTAGACTCAATATGCTAATTAATATAAATGTGATTTTAAAAATCTCTGCCCTAAAGTCGTAATTTAACATTCTCATGGCTGAAAAAATAACTAAGCCTGTGATTATAATTTCTAATAAGAATGAAAATAGAGGCAAATTGTCTTTAAATTTTTGTTTAAATCTCATCACAAAAAGAAATATTGTAGAAATTACTGCGATTAAAAATGAAAATATCCAAGAAATGAGGAGTATCATTTCGATTATGGGCTGAGAATTTGGCACTTTTAAAAAGTCTTGATGTGGCAAACTAAGCCTTTCGACATTTTTATTAGCATGAATTAAAAATTTATTTTCAAACTTTTCGGCCTTAAGATATTTCATACCGCTCAATTTTAACGGGCCATTCTGTTCAGTCTGCGCCAATTTATAAAAGCCTTTTGGAGCTTTATCGGCCTTGAAATAATCTGAATAAGAAAAATTGCCAAATAGATATTCGGGCATCATTTCATTAAAAACTATTTCATTTCGGACATTAGTCATAATTGCTATGCCCCTATTATTTTCTAAATCTAGTAATAATTTACTGGAACAGCCCTTAGTATTGCCGTGATGGCCTAAAATTTTAATTTCATACGGCAAGACCCACATTCCATGACAATTAGAGGCGATATTTGTATCTTCATAAAACGAAGTTGGCGTAAAAAACTCGTTCCAAGTTTTCTCTTTCATGATTCTTTCGTCTTTTTTTAAAATTGCCTTTCCAAAAATTGCCAAATCTTTCAAATTGGAGCTCATTGTGCCGGCGGGATATAGCGGCATATAGCAAAAATCATCTTTTATTAGATTGCCATTTATCGTATAGCATTTAAGATTTTCTCTGCGCATTTTTACACTTTCATCATCTGCTAAAGTCGGTGCAATTGCTGAGTTTTTCATGCCAAGTGGCTCAAAAATATTTTTGGCCACATATTCTGAATAGTCCATACCCGAAATCTCTTCTACAATATAGGCTGCAAGTGCAGTGCCATAATTTGAATAGATTGTCACTTCGGACGGACTAAAAATTTGCTCAGGTATATTTTTTAGCAGCGCATCTTTAAGCGATTTTTTATTATAATCTTTGGGCAAAAGCAAATCGTAATAGAGTTCTTCAAATCCGGCATTGTGGTTCATCAAATTTTTCATGCATATGGCAGATTTTAAATTGATACTATCCATAAAATCTTTATCTAAATAAGTCTTTATATCGGCATCTAGATCTAATTTTCCCTTTTCTTGTAGCTGCATTGCACTTATCCAGATTAAAAGCTTTGAAACAGATCCCCATTCCAAAATAGTATCTTCGTCAAATTTAAGGCCATTTTCTATATCCATATGGCCCAAATACTTTTCTTTTAAAAAAGTTTCAGAATCAAAGATTGCAATCGCCAAACCTGAGTCTATTGTTCTTTTATCGATATACTTATCGACTAAATAGTTCAATTCTTTAGCTGAATTTGCTCCCGTATTTGCCAATGCAATTGTATAGTTTGAAAAAACTAAGAGCAAAGTTAAAATCAAAATCAATTTTTTCATATTAGATCTCCCAGCTTTAGCTTTAGGAATTTAATTTTTCTAAATTGCTTTTAAAAAATTCAAAAGCTGCGTGAAGTTCAGCTTCAGTAGCCTCACGCGAAACATATGCCACTTCTAAAATCTGTTTTTTTATAGAACTTGGCATAAACTTTCCAGCAAGGCCCTCTAATTGTTTAATCAGTTTTGGATCTACAGTCCCTGGGCAAAGATAGACTCCAAGTGAATATTTATCAGCGATTAAATTTTCTAAATTACCTTTAACTTCTAAGCCGTGAGCTGAATTGGGCATTGCGCCGATAGTTCCAAAAATTCCAATTTTAAATTTATCGATGCGCTTTAAAATTTTCATCGCCTTTTTATCGAGATGGCCTTTGTCTACCCAGCCGCCAAGCAATAAAAAATCATACTCCGATAGATTTGCCAAATCATCAGCTGAAAATATATCGATTATATAATCTTTTTTCAGATTATTGGCTAAGTATTCTGCCATTTTCTTAGTGTTTCCCGTTTTGCTCGAGTAAATAATTATTCCTTTCATAAATCCCTCTTTTCTATATTTAAAAATCTTAACTATCAAGTCTATAATCTAATTTTATCACGAAATTTCATTATCTAAAAATATTTCTTTGAGCAATAATTTCCTATTCGATACTTGTTCTTAAAACTGAGCAATGATACTATTAAATGTGAAAGATAATTGACATTTTAAATAATGGAGGTAAAGATGAATTTTAAACAATTTGCAAAAGAACGCTATTCATGTAGAAAATTATCAGATAAAAAAATTGAAACACAAAAAATTGAAGAAATTATAGAAACTGCCATACTCTCACCCACAGCTGTAAATTATCAGCCATATAAAATTTTCTCTATAGAATCTGATAGAGCAAAAGAAAATTTAAAAAAGACCACCAATTATATCTTCGGTGCAGATACGTTTTTAGTTGTAGGCTACGATCCAAAGCTGGCTTGGGTAAGAGAATATGACGAAAGAAACTTTGGCATAGTAGATGCGAGTATCGTTGCAACTCATATTATGTTTGCAATCAAAGAGCAAGGTCTAGAGACGACTTGGGTAGGCTATTTTGACGCTCCACTTTTAAAAAAGCTCTGCCCCGAGATGAAAGATTATGAATTGATTGCAATCTTTCCAATAGGCTATCCAAAAGCAGATGCCAAGCCTTCAAAAAAGCATGATATCAGAAAGACAAAAGCAGAAATTTTAGAAATTTTATAAAATTTTAGATAATAAAAACCGAGTTCAAAGTCTGAGCTCGGTTTAAATATTTTTTATCTCAATTTTCCCACAGGCGACATTGCAATGACAAATTCCTCTTCGCCATCTAGTTCTAAAAGTTCATCTGCGAACTTTTGATGATATGCGGCAATTTCACAAGTTCCACATGCAATTGAATTACAAGCCAAGTATAGATTTTGGCAAATGTGGCCGATATCCATTGCTATAACTTTTGCTGAAGCTTTGGAATAGCGCCATTCAGTTCTATATGGAATTGCAGTCCAGATAAAAGTTAAAGCAGATCTTCCCGCCATTTTTTGACCTAAAGCGGCAATCGAAGTCTTATTAGATAGATCTGTTTCTGATTTTTCAAATACTAAGGCATTATCAAGTGGCAAATAGCGATAAATTCCCTCTTTTAATCCATCGACATTGAAGACGACTAAATAAGTTTCAAAAGGATGCCTATTGCCTGCCGAAGGCACTGTACGAAAAGTCCTGATTGGAGAATGATCACGCACTCCTTGTGTTGCATATAATAGCCACGAAAGCTCTTCTAAACTTAGAGATTCTTCGCTATATGATCTTATGCTCTGCCTTTTTATCAAAATATCTTTAAAATCATTATTTGAAAGCTTACAATTTTTCCAATCTGGTAAGCTTATAATTTTTTGATTTTCTCCAGTAGGCTTTTGAATTGCTGGCATAGCTTTTCCTCTTGATTGATCTGTATTTTGAAAATCTGTTTGTAGTCTAATATTGTCTCGCAAAAACTCTCGCATCTTTATCGATATTTCTCTTTCCTTTTCCATAATTTACTCCTTAATATATTTTCATACTATCTTTAATCTTTCAATTTTGAAAGCTTCATAAACTCATCGGCTTTTTCATATTCTGGTTCTGTTAAAAGACTTGTGATTATATAGACCGCAAGCGATAGGCCCATGCCGCAAAGAATCTGTTCTGTGGAATGAAGCTCCCAAGGAAGAGGAATATTTACTCCCATACTGACACCAAAGTGAATTAGAGTAAATATTAATCCCGTTATCATCGAAAACATAGCCCCCTTGCTATTGCCGCGCCTCCAAAAGAATCCAAATATTAATGGCACAAAGACTCCTGTCGTAATTACATCAGATGCAATCCAAGTCACTTCCAATATGGAACGAATCCTCATTGCCACAATAATAGCAATAAAACTGACAATAGCCGTTGCAATTCTTGAAACTTTCAAGGCCTCATCGCCCTTTTGCCCAAGCAAATCCATTGTCAAGGTCATAGCGCCTGTATTTATTAAAGAGTCCATAGTCGACATAATCGCAGCAGAAATGCCCACAAAAACTAAAGTTGCCAATAAGGGTGATAAATAATCATTTACAATTGCCAAAATGACTCCGCCTTCTGGCACTTCGGGATAGATTTTTAGCGCCGCCATTCCAGTTAACACCACGATCATATATAATGGTATATAAATAAAAAAGCTCAGAACTGTCATTTTTCTGGCATCTTTTACGCTTCTAGTGGCAGAAATTCTCTGCCAGACATTGGCTTGAATAGTCCAAGCCAATGCAAATGTGATTACATAGGCCAAGTATTTTCGCCATCCTGCTCCCAAATTCATAAATTCTGATTTGTTTAAAGATTTAGCAGCAATCGCAATTTCGTTCCAGCCTCCACTCGTTTTCCAAGATACAAAAAATACTATTAATGCAGAAATTAAAAGTAATATAAACTGAATGACATCAGTAAATACAACTCCTCTAAAGCCGCCAAACATAGAATAGACTATTACAATGCCCGTTCCCACAAGCAGCGCTTTTTCATATGATAGGCCTAAATACTGCCCAAAAAAATTTCCAACCCCAACCATTTGTGATGCGGCTGAAAATGTCATAAACAAAAATATAAAGAAAGCCACCATATTTGAAACTTGTTTAGAATATCTGGCCTCCATCATCTGCCCCTGTGTTAAGAACGGCAATTTTCTAATCTTGCCGGCTAGGAGTGTCATAAAGAATGTGGATACTAAAACGGGCATTCCAAAATACCAAAATGCTCCCATTCCATCCACAAATGCTAAATCTGAAGTTTCAATCGCAGAGCCTGCGCCCCACCAAGAGGCTATAAACGTTATTGAAAGCGCCCAAAAGGGGAGCGTTCTTCCGGCGAAGAAAAAATCTTCAACCGAATTATTTTTCTTCTCCCATAAGACTGCCGCAATCAAAACACCAAAATATATAAGCAATGAAATAAATGATATAATCTTCATCAAAACCCACCTTCTATATTATAAAATCTTTTGCAAAGAGTTTTTATATAATCAATATAACAACATTCTATCCTTTTACCCAAAATTAAAGTAATACAAGCATAATTAATAATCATAACTAATAATAGTCTAAAAAGCAAAGATTTACATTGTTTAATATAGTATATTTTCTTAATTTCAAATTTTGCAATTTTTTAAGACGAATTGAATTTCATTGAAATTATTTATTATTGGCTTTTATAAATTTTAGATTTACACTATAATTAAATTAATAAATAAAAAAGGTGGGCAAAATGATAACATTAATTAGAGCTAAATACTTATTAGCATATGACGAGAAAACTGATAATCACAAAGTAATTTTAAATGGCGAAATTGCATATAAAGATGACACTATAATCTATATTGGAAAAAAATATAATGGCCATTATGATAAAGAAATTGACGCTAAAGACAATTTGGCAGCACCTGGATTTATAGATCTAGATGCCTTAGGAGACATAGACCACACATTAATCTTTTTTGAACATCCAGCTGAAAATAGAAGAGAATTAGATTGGTCAAATGAATATTTTGAAAATGAACGCAAAGAAGAAATGTCTATCGAAGACGAAAAATTCAAATCTCTATATGCCTATGTGCAATTAATTAGAAATGGCATCACCACAGCGATGCCCATAACATCAGTCATATATAAAAAGAGCGCCGAAACTTACGAAGAAATTGCAGCCGCTGCAAAACACGCAGGCGAGCTAGGGCTTAGAGTCTATCTGGGGCCAAGTTATTTAGCCAAAAAACATGTATTGAGCGCCGATCAAAAATCAATTGAATTGAGAAGTTTGCCAAAAGAAGAGCTTGAAGAAGGACTATTTAATGCCGAAAAGTTTATAAGAGAATATCATAATACTTATAATGGTTTGATTCAAGCTGCTGTAGTTCCGGAGCGCATAGAGCTGCAAACTGAAGAGAGTCTCAAAAAATCAAAGGCCATCGCCAAAAAATATGATGTATATTTTAGACTCCATGCCGCTCAAGGTCCAGTAGATTATAATTATACTATGAAAAAATTTGGATTATCGCCAATAAAATATCTCGATTCCATAGGACTATTAGACGAAAAAACTCTAATTCCTCATTGCACCCACACTTCAGGCAGCAGATATGTAGCCGATAAATCGAATGACGATTTAAAGATTCTAAGTGAAAATAAAACTTCAGTAATTCATTGCCCACTAGTCTATCAAAGATCAGGAAATGCACTCGATTCATTCGGGCGTTTCGTTCGCGAAGGAGTTCATATGACTATGGGCACAGACACATATCCTTGCGATCCATTTATAGTTATGAGGACTGGCCAAACTGCAGCCAAGATTTTTGAAGGCAATTGCACAGAAAATAGTCTCGATAATTTCTACAAAGCATTCACAATCGGCGGCGCCGACGCTTTGGGCAGAAAAGATTTGGGCAGACTAAAAGTTGGTGCTAAAGCCGATATTATATTGATAGATATGAGCGATTTTTCTGTGGGCGTTTTGGACGATCCCATAAAGACAATAGCATTATCGGGCAATGGCAATATGGTAAAAACGTCAATTATAAACGGCAAAACTGTAATGGAAGATAGAAGAATTTCTGGCATAGATTTAGATGAACTTAGCAAAAGAGCTCAAATCTATTACGAAAAAATGAAATATAGCTATTGGAAGAGAAGTGTAGCCAAAAATAAAAAAACGCAAGCCGAATTATTCCATTCGATATTTCCAATTGAAAAATAAATAATTCAATTGCCTGCAATTCTATATAAAAAGCGATTATTAATGGCTAAAATAATTAAATAGTAGTGCAATAGATTTTTCTATCGCACTACTACTTTTAGTTTTAAATATCTAAATCTCAGGAGCAGTATGCTGTTCGGCAAATAGATTTAATGCGTTTTCAACAAATAATTCATTATAGTCCCAACGACTTATGATTAGATTAGATGGACCTTCGTTTAGAAGATAATTAGCTGCCGCATTTTGAATTGCCATATAGTTTACGCCGTCTGTAATATATCTCGTAATTTCTACAAAGCCGTCATGTTCATTGCGATCAATGTAGACAATATAATCGCCTAGAAGCGCAGTTTTAGCATTTGGTGCAAGCCGATTCATAAAGGCCTTATAATCATTTTCCATAACAAAGCCGCCCCAAACTCTCAATTCCATATCTTTTGTTTGCGACATAATTCTTCCGTCGCCTGCATCAGATTCGGTCTGTAGCTCAAAGAACTCAGGATAATTGACTTCGTAATTAAATTTACTATTAGTATATTTCTTATTCATCGGCGCCTGCATAAACACGTCTAGAAGTATTTGAGGTGTAATATCTACATCTATCGTTCTAAAAGTGATTTTATCATTTGGCCCAAAAGAATTTAGCAATGCATCATATTGTTCGCTCATGCCAATTTGATTAGATGCGCTTGGCGAACTGTTTCCAGTTATTATATTTACAGTTCTTGTAGCTTGATCCCATTCAACAGTGCCAAAAATTTCACCAACGACTCTTAGAGGCACAAAAGTGCGAGAATTTACAATCATGGGCGCAACATCTAGTTCAAAAAATTTTGGTCTATATGCTTCAGGCACATCGCCATTTGGACCACCATACATATATTCATTTATGCCAATATAAAATTGATAAAACATTTCATATTCGCCATCTTGATTATTAGGTGTTATATAGACATTTCCAACACCATATTCTCCTTGTGGAACCCACTGTACTTCGCAATCAAAATATTCACTAATTGCTCGAAGAGGAACCATAGTTCGCCCATTTTTTATAAATGGCTTGCTGTCTTTTGCAAGTTCCATTTTCTTGCCATTAATTAAAATTTTCACATCTTTAGCCATAGCGGGAGTAACAATTCCTAAAATTAGAATTGCGGCCAGTAGTAGTGAAAAGAATTTTTTGTTTTTCATCTTTCACATCTCCTTTTGAATATAAATTTTTGCTCATATTCTCTTTAGAATATTATATCATAAAGCTGTGATTTTATGATAATGTATTGAAGTGTATTCTAGAACTTTTATTTCAAGCAATTAAAAAAGGTACTGCCAATAGTGGCAATACCTTAAATTTAATTAATCAATATCTATATTCATAATGCATATGCTTATCATAATAGAAATCTTTTTCGTTTAATAGTAGCCAATTTTCACTATGGCCATCTTCTAAGCGTTCATACTCATGCCCATTAGTAGCTTCCATTATGGCATTATATGCCCAGTAGTTCGCATCTTTTAAATCTGTAAAATCGCGCATTTCTTCATCTAAAATATGGTTTACAATAAACTCATGATCGCCATAACGATTTAACATTTTATTTACAATCGTAACAACTTCGGCTCTCGATATTGATTTATTTGGCTTAAATGTTCCGTCAGGATAACCATTAATCCAACCTGCAGTTGTGGCATTAATTATATCTTTTACAGCCCAATGATTAGGATCCACATCTGGGAAGAGTTTTGCATTGCCGCCACTATATCTTTCATATCTGCTGGCGATTGCTGCAAATTCTGCTCTCGTTACAAAATTATTTGGTCTAAAGGTATTATCCTTATAGCCTTTGATAATGCCTTTTTTGCTCAAATAGTTCACTGCATCTGAATACCAACTACCTTGACTTACATCGCTATATTCAGTTGCCGACTCGCCAGGGTCTCCTGTTTCAACGCTAAGCCTTGTGAAAAGGACCGCTACTTCTGCTCTAGTCATTGGAATATCAGGTCTGAAATCCATCTGCGGATATCCAAACATATATGCATAGTGATATTCTTTATTCAATGCTATATTTTCATTTGGCAAGAATTGATCCGGTCCCCAAAGTGCTCCAGCGTTTATTGGTGGATAGATTGGGAAATTGCTTGGCGGTGCTTTTGTGCCCAAAGTTACTGATGCAGATTTGCTTATCTCTTCACCATCAGGATTCCAAGCTCTAACTTTGGCTTCATTCGTAACTTTTCCGGCTTTTATATCGTCGGCAGTTACTATATATTTTGCAGTCGCAGTAGCTTCCTCACCAGGTGCAATTTCAGTCGGTTTAAATACTATTACATCAAACATTTTGTCTTCCAATATTAATCCATTCAATGTTACATTGCCTGTATTTTTAACTGCGAAAGTATAGATTATCTCTTCATTTTCTGACAATTTATGATTTGGATCTTTGTTTGTAGTCTTTGTGAACTCAAATCCAGGGTTTGAGATTGCGGGCACTGTCGCAATAGCTATCTGATTTTCAGGAGGATTGTTTTCATCGGGGCTTTTTGCGCTAGCAGTTGCAGTGTTTACAACTTTGCCTTTATCCACATCCTCTTGCGTGATTGTGTAGCTGGCTGTTCCTCTTGCACAATCCTTAGGCGCTATTTCAGTCTTATCCCATGTAATTGTTGATAAGCCCTCTAAATTATCTTCCACTTTTACATCAGTCAAGGTAACATTTCCTGTGTTTTCAACTGTAAAGGTGTATTTAATCGTTTCACCTGCTACTAGAGTATAATCATCTGATTTGTCAGTGGTTTTTTTAAATTTAAAGCTAGGTTCTCTAATTGCGGGAAGCCTTACAGTATCTGTTTTTGAGATTGGAACACCTTTTGGAGGAACTACTTTTACAGTTGCAGTATTTTGAAGAAATCCCGCGTCCATATCAGCTTGAGTGACAGTATAAGTCGCCGTTGCTGTGGCTTCTTCACCAGGTGCTAATTCAGTTTTATTTAATTCTAAATTAGGAAACATCTCATCTGTTATTGTTATATCTTTTAATGT
>JAUNVH010000030.1 GCA_030537765.1 Tissierellia bacterium
TTTTTTATTCAGTGATGAAAAAATTTAAGCCTTATTGCATTAAAGACTATTTGCTATGATAAACTCAGTGGAGGTGTAATTTGTGTTTATTATAAAAAATGGAAAAGTTTTAAGAAATAAGCAATTTGTAAATGAAGATATTGCGATTAAAGACGGATTGATAGTAAAAGTTGGTAAAAACTTAGAAGATGAAAATGCTACAGTCTATGATGCTAAAGAAAAATATATTGTGCCCGGTTTTATAGATATACATACACACGGCGGAGACGGCATCGATATAAATGCAGCATCTAGCGAAGATTTAGACAAAGTTTCAAAGTTTTTTGCAAAGCATGGAGTTACTTCATTTTTGGCATCGATATTAACTGATACAAAAGCACAGACTGAAAATGCAATAGATGCATGTGTCGATAGGATTGAAAAAGGCTCAAGTGGAGCAGATCTTTTTGGAATACATCTGGAAGGGCCATTTCTAAATGCAAAATATAAAGGCGCCATGCCCGAAAAACTTTTGAGATCAGGCGATTTAGATTTAGTAAAGAGCTATCAAAAAAGAGCAAAGGGAAATATAAGATATATTACGATTGCTCCAGAAGTGGGCGACAATTTGAAAATGATAAAAGGGCTCAAGGATTTAGGCATAGTCGTTTCAATGGGCCATTCAGATGCCACTTATGAAGAAACTGTTGCGGCCATTAGAGAAGGGGCAAATGCAATTACTCATCTTATGAATGCCATGAGACAGATTCATCAGCACGAAATCGGTATTGCAGGAGCTGCACTTATAGAAGATGTATATGTAGAAACTATTTGCGATAATAGACATCTCAAAGAATCTACAGTGAAATTCATATATAAGATTAAGCCGGAAGAGTTGATAATTCCGATTACAGATTGCATTATGGCAACGGGACTTCCAGATGGCGAATATAAATTGGGAATCAATGATGTTATCGTAGAAGATGGTGATGCAAAATTAAAAGAGACAAAAGTTAGAGCCGGCTCGACTTTGACTTTAGATGTCGCGATGAAAAACATTATGCAAAACACGAAAAAGAATTTAGCGCATACTGTCAGCCTTATGACTGAAAATCCAGCTAGACTATTTAATCTAAAAGACAGAGGTATATTAGAGACGGGCAAAAGAGCAGATATTGTCGTTTTAAACGAAGATTATTCAGTAGAAAAAACATTTATAAAGGGCAAAATAGTTTATCATAAGGAGAAATAAAATGCTTAGAACTAAAGAATTATTCGACAAAAATGAATACTTTAAAGAGACTTACGAAAAAGCAGAAAAAGTATTTGCAGTAAATACACCTAAAGATATGGAATTTTTAGATATAAAATATGACGAAGACTATATTAGACATCTTGAAAATCAGGCCGATAAAATGAAAGACGTTTCAGATTATTTTATACTAATTGGCGTTGGTGGCTCAAACGGGGCAGCAAGATCAGTTATAGAAGGCTTAAAATTATCTGATATTAAAACAATCTATGCAGGCAATTTTTTGAGTCCGATTCAAATGCGTGATATTTTAAATTTAATTTCAAACAGCGATGTATGCATAAATGTGATTGCAAAAAATTTTAAAACGATTGAGCCGGGCTCTCATTTTAGAATGATAAGAGAGATGATGTCAAAGATTTACACTAAGGCAGAATTGGAAAAAAGAATTGCCGTTACAGGAACTCCAGGGGAATTATTGAAGCGCATTGGTGAAGCAGAAGGCTATTTTGTATTGGATTTTGAAGAAAATGTGGGCGGAAGATTTTCGGCCTTTTCAAATGTGGGAATATTTCCAATTATTATGGCTGGCGGAGATATTAGAAGCTATTTCAAAGGCAGAGACGATATGATTGAAAGGATTGCAAAAGATCCCAAAGAACTTTTGACATACGTTGCATATCGCAATTCCAATTTTAAAGCAGGCAAAGATATTGAAATATTATCGTCATTTGACCCACGTTTCGAATATTTTAACAAATGGTGGGTGCAATTGTTTGGAGAAAGCGAAGGCACAAACGACACTGGAATCTATCCAGACTCAATGCTCTTTAGCGAAGATCTCCATTCGATGGGACAATATATTCAAGCTGGCAAACAAATTTTTATGGAAACTTTTTTGAGAATCAGAAATTATCCCGATATAGAAATTTTTGAATCTAATATTGATGATGATTTCGATTATTTAAACGGAAAAAATTTTGCTCAGATAAATAGAGCCATGGAAGAGGCTACAATTAAGGCACATACTGAAAGAAATATACCGGCCTATTTATTTGAAATAGATGATTTGGATGAATATCATTTTGGTCAGCTCTATACATTTTTCTTAATGGCAGTTTTAGTTAGCGCAAGGGTAATGGATCTTTCGCCGTTTGAACAGTATGGAGTTGAAGCTTATAAAAATAATATGTTTAAAAGATTGAGAGGATTGAATGAGTAAGATATTAATTATACATGGCGGTGGCCCCACTGCTGTTATGAACTGCTCGCTTTATGGCGCCATAGATACGGCTAAAAAAAGCGGAGCATTTGAAGAAATATTGGGAGCAAAATTTGGAATATCGGGAGCGATGAACAGAGATTTTTATGCGCTTCATAATCTTTGCGAAAAAGATTTAGAAAAGCTTTTAAAAACGCCAGGCTCTGCAATTGGCACTTCCAGAGATCCGATGGAAGAAAAAGATTATGAGAATTTGGCAAAGACTTTAAGCGAAGAAAAGATCGATGCAGTACTTCTAAACGGCGGAAACGGGACTATGGATACTGCCGGAAAATTTCATAGGGCTGCAAAAAAATATGGCATAAAAGTTATGGGGATTCCAAAGACTATGGATAACGATCTATCTGTAATTGACCACGCTCCGGGATATGGATCTGCTGCAAAATTTATTGCCCATAGCACAAAAGAACTGATTGCAGATGTGAGATCTCTGCCAATCCATGTTGTGGTTATGGAAGCACTTGGCAGAAATGCAGGTTGGGTAACTGCGGCTTCAGCTCTTTCAAAAGACGAGGATAATTTGGCGCCCGATATGATATTGTTGCCTGAAGTATTATTTGATGAAGACGATTTTTTAGACAGAGTGTCAAAACTTTGGAGCGAAAAGAAAGGCTTAGTTGTCGTGTGCAGTGAGGGTTTGAGAGATGCTGATGAAAAACCGATTGTAAAGCCGATTTTTGAAACGGGAAGATCTGTATATTTTGGCGATACCTCTTCTCATTTAGCTGAGATTATTGTTAAAAATTTAAATATAAAAGCCAGAGCAGAAAAACCTGGGCTCTTGGGCAGGGCATCAATCTATCACAGAAGCCAAGTCGATATAGACGAAGCGACTGAAGTTGGCAGGCTTGCAGTTAAGGCCATACTCGACGGAAATGACGCAAAGATGTGCGGCATATTTAGAAAAGAAGGTCTCGAATATGAAGTGGAATATAGATATATTCCATTAGAAGAAGTGATGCTTACTGAAAAAACATTGCCCGAAAAATATATCGATCGCGATAATTTTTATGTGACAGATGAATTTGTAAATTGGGCAAGGCCCATTGTTGGAAAATTAGATTCTAATTATATGAAATTATAGGCGGTTAATAAAATAACGATGGTTGATAAATTTTCAACCTTATAAATAAATTGTATTTGATATAAGATTAGTTTAGTAAAGGGAGGTGCCTTAATTGGATAGAAAAAAAGGCTTTGCAGATAAAGTCCCAAAAAGCTTATGGCTTTTAATTTCATTTGCTGCAGCTATGGCTTTATGGTCATTTGTATCTCATACGGAAGCCGGATCAGTCGTTTTTGCTAAACCTTTAGAAGTTTGGCAAGCGTTTGTTAATAAAGTGGGCGACGGCACATTATGGCCCCATATTAAATTTTCACTATTTAGAGTTATTGCCGGTTTTGGAATTGCATTTGTGGTTTCAATTCCTGTGGCGTTTTTGATGGCTTGGTATGAACCGTTTAGAAATTTAGTGGAACCTTGGATTCAATTTATAAGAAATATTCCACCACTTGCTTATATACCTCTAGTAGTACTCGGCGCTGGAATCGGAGAAAAATCCAAAATTATAGTTATTTTTATCGCCGCATTTTTGACATTGGTCGTCACAATATATCAAGGAGTTAATAATGTGGATCAAACTATGATAAAAGCAGCTAGAGTTTTGGGCGCAACAGAAAGAGATATTTTCTTCAAGATTATTATACCTGCAAGTACTCCATTTATTTTAGTAGGTACTCGCCTTGGACTTAGCGCATCGCTTACAACTCTTATAGCAGCGGAGCTCACAGGCGCATCTAAGGGCTTGGGCATGATGACTAGACAAGCCAGTTCAACATTTGAAATCAATATTACTTTGCTTGGAATAATACTTATTGGAATTATAGGCTTGACATTTGAAAAGATTGTTAAGTTCTTAGAAAGGAAGTTGACGGGATGGCAGGAAACAGTGAATTAAAATTACGTATAGATAATGTAGTTAAAAAATTCCCCACAAGATCGGGCGAGATTACTGCATTAAACGGAGTTACTTTAGATATAAAAGAAAATGAATTCATCTGTGTAGTCGGTCCATCTGGCTGTGGAAAGTCAACTTTGCTAAATATAATAGCAGGACTCGATGTTCCAACTTCGGGCAAAGTCTTAATTGACGGCAAAGAAGTTACAGGGCCTGGAAAAGAAAGAGGAGTAGTGTTTCAACAGTATGCGCTCTTTCCTTGGCTTACTGTTCGCCAAAATGTAGAATTTGGATTAGAACTTGCTAATGTGCCAAAAGGTGAACGCAAAATGATTTCTGATCATTATTTGGACATGGTAGACCTTCGAGCTTTTGCCGATTCATATCCAAAAGAACTTTCGGGCGGAATGAAACAGAGAACTGCCATCGCCAGAGCATATGCAGTAAATCCTGAAATACTTTTGATGGACGAGCCATTTGGAGCATTAGATGCTCAGACTAGAACTCAATTACAGACTGAATTATTGAGTACTTGGGAGAAAGAGCAAAAAACTTGCTTCTTTATAACTCATGATGTGGAAGAGGCAGTAATTCTTGGACAAAAAGTTATAATCATGAGTGCAAGACCAGGTAGAATTAAAGAAATTATAGATATAGATATACCTTATCCCAGAACTCAAGAGACGAAATTAACTGATGAATTTATCAAATTAAAAAATAGAATTTGGTCAGAAGTATATCAAGAATATCTAGAAGTTAGAAAATAGGATGCACAAATAATTTAGATAAAAATTAGGAGGAAGATTATGAAAACAAAAAGATTTTTAGCATTAATACTTGCGATGACTATGTTATTCGCATTGACAGCTTGTGGCGGAGAAAAAAAGCCAGCAGAAGAACCGGCAGAAAAGCCAGCAGCAGAAGCTCCTGCTGAAAAACCAGCAGAAGAACCAGCTGAAGAAAGTGTTGAATATGAACCAGTAGACTTGAGAGTAGCTTATATGGCCAATATGGGCAGTGCTTCATCACTTGTGGCTGCAAAAGAATATGGCTATTTTGACAAATACGGTCTAAATGTAGAAATGTTTAAATTCTCAAACGGACCAGATGAAATTTCAGCAATGGCATCAGGCGATATCGATATTTCACAAATTGGTCACGGAGCTCATAAGCTTTGCATTCAAGATAAAGCTGTAATATTCCAAATGGACGCAACTTCACTTGCAGATATGGTTATGGGTAATACTGAACGCGGCGTAAACACTTTGGCCGATCTAAAGGGCAAAAAAATTGCATCAACTCTAGGAACTTCAGCAGACATTATTCTAAAATTAGCTTTAGAAGATGCTGGACTTACTGAAGCCGATGTAGAAATAATTGAAATGGATCCTAATGGCGTAGTTCCTGCAATGGTATCTGGCCAAATCGATGCTTGTGCAACTTGGTCACCTGGAACTGAAACCATAAAAGAAAAAATGGGCGACAAAGTAGTCGTGCTAGCTGATAACTCAACTTATCTTGACAAAGCTACATTCCCTTCCAGCTTCATAACAACTAAAGACTATGCAGCAGAAAATCGCGACGTATTAGTTAGATTTGCAGCTGCTATTCAAGAAGCTCAAGATGATAGAAATAGCGATAAATTAGATGATATCGCAAAAGCTGTTGCTAAACTTACAGAAATCGACGAATCTGTTATGTTAGTTTCCAAAAACGAAGGAAACTGGACTACATCAGGCGCAACTTTCTTTAAAGATGCTCTTGCAAACGGCGAAGTTGAAAACTTCTATAAGAATCAGCAAAAACTATTCTTAGATGCAGGCGCAATCGATGAAGAAGTTCCTGTCGAAAATTATGTAATGCTTGACGTAATGACAGAAGCTAATCAACTGGCAACTGAATAAAATACCACTTTTCATGAAAGTTAAATATGAAATATAATTAAATTAAGGGGGAAAATAGTCCCCCTTTTTTAAAATTATTTAAAAGTTTGATATAATAAATAGAGATGACTTTTAAATAATTTGCCAAGGAGATTTAATATGCTGATTTTGTCCCTCATAGTTATGCTATTTACAAGTGCTTACATAGTATTTAGGCGCAGAGACTCTCTGAGCTTATTTTTGCTTGCAATTTGCATCACGCTTATAATGATGTTTGCCGGTGTAATTACTAATATAGCAAAAATAGGAGGGCTGAGATCAGAATCTATTAGACTTTTATTTTTTTCACCCATTATTCAAAAAAGCCTCAGAGATTTGCCCATTACTTTGGGAAAAATTGGATATACTGTGGCAATAGGTCGATGCCTATTTCCTTATTTTTTAGTAATGATAGCTCTCGAATGTACTATGATTCCATTTTTGAGGCGCAATAAGAGAATATTGAGATTAGTTTTATTTATTCTACCACTCATATTCTTGATCTATTATTATCCAAATGTATTTAGAGTTTTAGTAAAGGGGCGCTTCAAACTATTAGTGGCGATGATCTATATTTCCAGAATATGGATTATTATCTATATATTGAGTGCAATTGCAGTTTTGTTAAAAGAGTATAGCTCAATAACAGTTGCAGAATTTAAAAAAGATTTTAGTTATATAATATTTGGCGTCTTAGGGCTTGCCGCACTCTATGCATTATATGCGCTGCAAGATCCGGCCCAAATTTATAATCTGTTCATAGAAGAATATATTTCGATTGCCTCACTAACTTATATAAATTCTAAACTTACGAAATTTGGATTCGTATTAGTATTTATATTTATCGTGTTTTTCCTAATAATCGGAAACTTCGGTCTAATCAGATATACGGCCTCAAATTATACTGAATATGAAAGCGAAAGACGCCTTAAAAGAAAATTTGATACTCGTTCTTTGGGCATCTCCGTATTTGCACATTCGATGAAAAACCAATTGCTCGAGACAAAAGTCTTAGATAAGAGAATTGCAAGAGAGTTAAATAGAGCTGAACCTGATTTAGAAAAGATTAAAGATATGACGAAGCATTTAGAGAGCAATCATCAAAATATGCTAAATCAATTAAATAAATTATATAGCTCGCTTAGAGATAATAATGTAAAATTGGCCTTTACAGATCTGAACGAAGTGGTCGAAAAAGCAGTTATAAAATATCAATTGGAAAATGGCCATATACCTGTGGCGATTGAGCTTTCAAACGATATGAAAACTATTGGCGATCAGGAAAAATTGATAGACGGTATTTATAATGTCATAAGGAATTCAGAAGAGGCAGATAGCTCAAATGTCGTAATCAGAACTTATCACGAAAGACTTTATAAAGTGATTGAAATATCAGATGATGGTTGCGGCATGAAGCGTTCAGAAATTAAACATATATTTGAACCATTTGAAACTAAAAAATCGACATCCACAAATTGGGGCTTAGGTCTATATTTTTTACATCATACTGTAAAAAAACATTATGGCCGTATCGTTGTGAAATCTAAAATTGGAGAAGGAACTACATTTTCGATTTTCTTGCCAAGATATTACGAAGGATGAAGAAAGGGAGAGCGCTTATGGATTTAATAAAAGTTTTAATAGCAGACGATTTTCGCCTATTGCGCGAAGATTTAGAAGATATACTGTCTGAATATGAAAATATTGAAGTAGTGGGAGCGGCAGAAAGTGGCGAAGAAGCAGTTAAACTTGCTTTGGAAAAAAAGCCTGATGTCTGTTTGATGGATATAGATATGGAAACGCCAACTGCAGGAATCGATGCGGCAAAAAAAATAATCGATGAGCTTCCAAATACTAAAGTAATATATTTAACTGCGTATGAAGCAGACGATATAATAATCGATTCGATGGGAGTCGGTGCTGCCAATTATCTAGTTAAAGATGTGGAAGATGATAAGCTGGTAGAAAAGATTGAACAGGCTTATTTAAATCAAAATGTTTTAGAGCCAGATATAAATCGCACGCTCATGAATGAATATACGCGTTTGAGATATTCAGAACAGAGTCTACTCTTTTTTATAAATAATGTGGGCAAACTCACGCCTGCAGAATTTGAAATTGTAAAAATGATGCTCGAAGGAAAGACTAATAAAGAAATAGCTAAAGCTAGATTTGTAGAAGCTGTTACAATAAAGAGTCAAGTTCGGAGCATTTTAAATAAATTTGGCTGTAGCAGAAAACGCGAAATGGTTGAGATGATTAAAAATTTGAAACTGGAATATCTATTTTTTGAATAGGAGGACCTAATGGATTATTTTAAAAAGACTAGAGAAGATTTACTTTCTCAAAAAGAAGTTAAAGTGGAAATTGGAGATGTGTTTGAAAAAATGTCAAATGCCATGATAGATGAGATAAAAGCCAATAATGAGGCAAACAAAAACACAGTCTTTATTGTGCCAGTCGGACCTACTGGACAGTATCCTTTATTTGTAGAAAGAGTAAATAAAGAAAAAATTTCACTAAAGAACACATATTTTATAAATATGGACGAATATATGACGACAGAAACTGAGCTTATAGCAGAAGATAATAAACTCTCGTTTGTAAAATTTATGAACGAAGAAGTATATGGAAAAATTGACGAAAACTTGAGACCAGATGAAGCTAAAAGAATTTTTCCAGATCCAAAAAATCCAGATGCAATTGGCGAACTTATTGAAAAACTAGGCGGAGTCGATATATGCTTTGGTGGAATTGGCATAACTGGTCATGTGGCCTTTAATGAACCAAGCGATATGCCTGTTGAAGAGTTTAAAAAACTTAGCACGAGAGTTATTGAGATAGGTTCAGACACTAGAGTTGTAAATTCGATAGGCGCTTTGGGTGGAGCAATTATTAGAATGCCAAAATATGCAATCACATTGGGCTTTAAAGAAATTTTTGGAGCAAAAAAGATTATCTTAGGAGTATTTAGAGATTGGCATAGAGCAGTTGCCAGACAAGTTATATATAGAGAGATAAGTGCCAATTTTCCTGCTACAATTTTGAGAGAGCATCCCGATTTTACACTAATTGTAGACGAAAATGCAGCAATATGTCCTTATTAGGAGGAACAAATGAAAAAAATATATGTCAATTTAAAAAGATTTGATGTGCCAAAAAATGGTGGTGGCGTAAATAGTCTTGCGCCAATAGAACTTTGGGCAAAAAAGATTGTTGAAGAAACGGAAGAGAAGCTAAAAGGTATTAAAGACGCAGAATTTGTTTTTTTCTTTCCAGAACTGCACATATTGGAAGCCAAAAAGGCCAGCAGAGGAATTATAGATATAGGCTGTCAAGGCGTCTATATGGAAGATGTCGAGAGCGGCAAAAACTTCGGTGCATTTACAACGCTTGCGCCCGCAAAGGCGATGAAATACGCAGGCGCAAATCAAGTTATAATTGGCCATTGTGAAGAGAGAAAGGCAAAAGAGAATCTGATAAAAAAAGCTTCGGGAGATGTTTCAATTGTAAATGAAGTCTTAAACGAAGAAATAAAATGCGCTTTAAAAAATGATATGAAAGTTTTATATTGCATCGGCGAAAAAGCTGATGAACAAGAAAACTTTGAAGAAGTTTTAAAAGCGCAACTTGAAATTGGACTGAAAGATTGCGATCTTTCAAAGATTACGATAGCATATGAACCAGTTTGGGCAATTGGGCCTGGAAAGACTCCGCCAGACAAAGAATATATTACAAAGATTGCACGCTTTATAAAGAGCGTATACGATCTCGATGTAGTATATGGGGGCGGACTAAAGTCTGACAATGCAAAGATGCTTTCAGAGATTGAAGAAATATCGGGCGGCCTTATAGCGCTTACAAGATTTTCTGGCGATATAGGCTTTTATCCAGACGAATATATAGAAATTGTTGAAAAATATTTAAACGGGAGGAAATGATGAGATTAGAATTTGAATATGGCGAAGGCTTGATGGCAGGTGAATTTCCTGAAAATACAGATGTATTTGTGCCGGGAGAAACCGTAAAAGATCCAGATCATATACCTGAGGACTTACTTTATGAAGAAACCCTAAAATCGATCAGAAATCCAATTGGAATGAAGCCTTTGGCAGAATATGCATTTGAAGGTGCCAAAGTTACTATAATTTTTCCCGACAGAGTAAAGGGCGGCGAACAAGAAACTTCACACAGAAAAGTTGCTATAAAGACTTGTTTAAAGGAACTTTTCGACAATGGAGTTAAAAAAGAAGATGTCTTATTAATCTGTTCGAATGGACTTCATTCTAAAAATACTGATAAAGAAATCAAAGGAATTTTGGGCGAAGAATTATTTAATGAATACTATTCACAAATCATAAATCACGATTCCGAAGACTATGAAAATCTAGTCGACTTAGGAAAGACAAAAAGAGGCGATCCAGTCATAATGAATAAATATGTCTACGAATCGGATATTGCAATACTCATAGGACATACTCAAGGCAATCCATATGGAGGTTATAGTGGAGGCTATAAACATTGCTCAACGGGAATAACGCATTGGGAATCGATAGCTAGTCATCATGTGCCAAAAGTAATGCACAGAGGCGACTTTACACCCGTTAGCAATCATTCGCTAATGAGGACTAAATTTGACGAAATCGGCATGCATATGGAAGAGAAGATGGACAAAAAGTTCTTTATGTGCGATGCAGTCTTAGACACAAAATCGAGACAGATTGCAATTTTTTCAGGCTATGGAAAAGAAATGCAGCATCTAAGTTGGGAAGTTGCAGACAAGAGAACTTATGTCTATTGGGCAGATAAAAAATATGATATCATGGTCTTTGGTATGCCGAGATTTTTCCACTATGGAAATGGCATGGGCACAAATCCCATTATGCTTATGCAAGCAATTTCTGCGCAAGTGATTAGACATAAAAGAATTATGAAAGAAAATTGTGTTATAATATTCTCATCGATCTGTGATGGATTTTTCAATGAAAATTTGTGGCCCTATCTGCCTGAATTATATGATAAATTCCAAACTGATTATCACAATATCTTGCCAGATATGAACAGATACGGTGAATATTTTGCAAGAAATCAAGAATATATTGACAAATATCGCTTTGCAAATGCATTTCATCCATTCCACGCATTCTCAATGATGAGCTGTGGCCATATTGCCGAGATGAATACATCGGCAATCTATATGGTAGGCGCAAAAGAGCCAGGCATTGCCAGAGGCATGGGCCTAAAAACTAGAGCCACTTTCGAAGAAGCTTTGGAAGATGCAAAACGCATTGTAGGCGATAATCCAAATATCTTGGCACTGCCTAGAACGTTCAAAACGACAGCAGTCCATCTATGTATGAAAGACGAAAAGCCTACAGAATAAAATAAAAGGTGTGCAGATATGAAAAGAATTAATCTATTCAATCTATTTATGACATTTTTCAAAATAAATGCCTTCACTTTCGGTGGAGGCTATACGATAATTCCCGTTATAAGGAATGAATTTGTTCAAAAGAATGAATTGATTTCGGACGACGATATGCTGAACCTAATTGCAATTTCGCAATCGGGTCCCGGCGCAATGGCAATAAATGCTTCGATTCTGACAGGTTATAAACTTGCGGGCAAATTGGGGGCAATAGTCTGCGTTGTGGCGTCCGTACTGCCACCTCTTATTATAATCAGCATAGTTTCAATGTTTTATCAGGCATTCTCCACAAACTTTTGGGTAAAATCGGCATTGTCGGGCATGAGTGGAGTAATATCTGCCGTGCTTTTAATTACGACTTATCAGATGGGCAAAAAAGCTCTAGCTCGATACAAGATTTTCTCAGCAATTTTGATGATTGGAGCATTTGTGGCTTCATTCTTTTTAAAGATTCATACAGGCATAATAATTCTATTTACGGGAGTAGTTGGACTTGTCACTTTCCATTTCGTAAAGGAAGGTGAATTGTAATGCTTTTAGAACTCTATCTTACATTTTTTCAAGTGGGAATATTCTCGTTTGGAGGCGGCTATGCAGCACTTCCGTTTATTCAGAATCTAATAGTCGAGCAGAATGCTTGGTTGACATTAGGTGAGATGACAGATGTAATTTCAATTTCTCAAATGACGCCAGGGCCAATAGCTATAAATGCCGCTACATTTGTGGGCACAAAACTTATGGGCATACCTGGCGCCGTAGTTGCAACACTTGGAGTCGTAACACCGCAGTTTATAATTATGATGCTGCTATCGAGATTTATCTTCAGTGGCGAACGCATAAAGATTATGGAAAATATTTTAAAGGGGCTAAAGCCCGCCGTAGTTGGTCTTATTGCAATAGCCACAATTACAATGATAGTGGAATCGCTATTAGGTGGAGTTTATAGCTTTGATAAAATCCAAATAGTGCCAATGATTTGTTTTGCAGTTGGCTTTGTATTATATTTAAAAAAAGTCGATTTGATAAAACTCATAATATTAGGTGCTGTGATGGGGATAATCCTTCATTTAATATTTTAAATTTAAGCTGCAGATCTTCTCTGCAGCTTTTTCTTTAATTATAAAGCTATTAAGAACTATATAAAAGGGTATCAATATCTATGCGGAGGTACATAAATGAAATTAGAACTATTTGATTTTGTAGATGAAGCAATTGAATATTTGGATGAGAATTCAGAAACATTGAGATATGTAAATTTGGAATTGGAAAAGTTTTTCAATAAACTGTTTGAAGATGACGATGCATATTTAAATATATATCATAGAGTGAAATCGCCTGAGAGTTTGCGCGAAAAGATTCTCAGAAACAATTTCTATTCAGTTTACGGCAAAGCTGAAATTATGATATCATATCTTTCCGATTTAATTGGCTTGAGAATTGAATGTAGATTCATTGAAGATGAAGAAAAACTATATATGAAGCTTCTCGATATATTTACCAAAAACGAAGGTAATGGTTATTTCACATGCGCTGAAAACGATTCTATATTTTTAAAATTAGATGAAGAACAACCTCAAGTGCAAAAGAACGGCTTTGAAATTTATAAAATTGATGGCTTTTATAAATTGGGCGAAAACACATATAATTTCGAGCTTCAGATAAAGAGCTTGGTAAATGTTTTTTGGGGCGATATAGACCACAGAGTGCTTTATAAAAACTATAATTATTTAATTCAAGAAGGCTTTTATAAAGATATTATGCATTCCATAATGGACAGTCTTTCTATGATTGACAGACAGCTAATGGTGGTGTATAAACATATTAATGATGAAACAAATGCAAAGAGACATTCCAATGTAGAATTAAAAGAAGTTATATCAAAAATAATTCATGATATCTATATAAATAAAGTGCACGATGAATTGGGCTTTGTAATAGATTTCAAATCGAGCGCCGATGTGATTACTAGCTATCTATTTATGCGAGTTAGAAATGGCGGGCATAGAACTTATGCCGACAATTTTGTAAAGCTATTGAATAAAGTCACATCGCTTACGAATAAAGATATGAACTTTGATGAATATTTGAAATTTGATCGTGAACCGATATTTATAGATACTTATACTAGAAGCATTGGCAATAGATTGCTTTCAGAAATAAATAAAGACTTTAAATGGAATCTATTTTTCAGAATAATTTTTTATCTAGAAGAGAATTCAAATGCAGATGATTTTGAAAGCTTTGTCGTATTTTTGAGATACAGATTTACAGAGGGCATTAGAAATGCAGTTAAAGATAAGCCTTTTTCAGAAAGCACAAAAGATACTATGATAAATTATGTGCTAGAGGCAATTGTGGAAAGATTTTGCAAAGAGATGGACATAAACTTCATAGACGATTATTCATTAGACAAACTAAATGCCTATATTTATAGCATGATGAGCGGAGTAGAAACTTATGATGCTTGGCGAAAAGTTAGAAAAGAAATTAGAAACTTTATACAGACATATAAGTATAAATAGAAAGGATGAATTTATGAAATTAAAAGACTTAGAACCAAAAAGTGTATTTACGCATTTTGAAAAACTGACACAAATACCTAGATGTTCAGGCAATGAACGAGAAGTGAGTGATTATTTAAAGGCTTTTGGAGAAGATTTAGGACTTGAAGTAATTCAAGATGAAGCCTTAAATATTATAATAAAAAAGGCGGCATCTAAAGGATATGAAGACCACGATGCCGTAATTATTCAAGGCCATATGGATATTGTTTGCGAAAAAACTCCAAATTGCAATATAGATTTTGAAAAAGATCCATTAAATATTGAAATCGAAGATGGATATATTATTGCAAAAGAGACGACTCTAGGCGCAGATAATGGCATTGCAGTTGCAATGGCAATGGCGATTTTAGAAGACGAGAGCTTAAAACATCCGCCGCTTGAAATTCTTATCACAACAGATGAAGAAAGGGGCATGACTGGAGCTGCAAATATCGATCCTAAAAATTTAAAGGCAAGAAAGCTTTTGAATATAGACTCTGAGGCAGAAGGTGTCGTAACAGTTTCTTGCGCCGGCGGAGCTAGAGATCATCTATTTTTAAATGTAAGTAGAAAAGAACAGAGTAAGAATGCTTTAAAAATTAAAGTCGATGGACTGATGGGCGGACATAGTGGCTTAGAAATAGATAAGGGCCGCGGCAATGCAAATCAAATTATGGGGCGCTTACTCTATCAAATTTTTGAAAAATTCGATATTAAAATTATAAATCTAGATGGCGGCTCAAAAGATAACGCCATTCCAAGACTTTCAGAAGCTATTTTAGAATATGATGGTCAATATGAAGAGATTAAAAAGTGCGTAAGAGCTTTTGAAAATAGTATGAAATTAGAACTGGGTAAAAAAGATCCAAATCTTTTCATCGAAATCGAAAAGACAAAAAGCAATTTAGCTCCGATTACAAAAGAAGACACTGAAAAAATCATAAGTCTACTTATGCTTTTACACACAGGAGTATTGACTATGAGTGCAAATATTGAAGATTTAGTCGAATCTTCTGTTAATATGGGTGTTATGCATCTGTCAGAAGACGAATTTGAATTAATATTTGCTCCCAGATCTAGTGTAAATTCTTTGAAAGAATTTTTCAAAGAGAGATTTGAGATTATTGCAAAGCTCGTGGGCGCAAAATACGAAAGAAGAAATGAATATCCCGCTTGGGAATTTCAAGAAGAATCAGAGCTGAGAGATAAAATTTTAGAAAGTTATAGAGAGCTCACCGGCAAAGAGATGAAAATCGAAGCATTACATGCTGGTCTAGAATGTGGTCTATTTGGCGAGATTTTAGGCGATATGGATATGATCTCAATTGGTCCAGATATGCAAGGCGTGCATGCTCCTGGCGAAAAACTTGATATAGAAAGTGCCAAGCGCACATACGAATTAGTAATAAATCTTTTGGAGAGATTATAATTTAAAAAAATTAGGGTATCTATTAATTACAAAAATAAGGAGGATTTTATAATGACAGATAATTTACACGAACACGGCTGCGATTGCGGCTGCGAAGAAGTTTATGAATTAGAAATTATGCATCTTACATTTGCAGATGATAACGGAGAAGAATTTGAAGTAGAAGCTGGTATACTAGATATATTTATGTTTGAAGACAAACAATATATTGCGCTTGCACTCCCTGAAACTGAGGACGAAGAGGCGAGCTTTATAATCTATGGATATGCAGAAGACGAAGAAGAAAATCCCGTTTTAGATGTCTTAGAAGATGAAGAATTACAAAGAGTAATAGATTATTTTGAAGATGAATATTTTGAAGAATAATCATTCTTAGGGGATTTGTGCCATGCATAGATCCCCAAAAATATTAGGAGGTTAAATTATGTATAAATTTCTTTTAGACAGCACTACTGGAAAAGAAATGTCTTTGGAAGATTTTAAAGGAAAAAACTTAGTGCTGTATTTTTATCCCAAAGACAATACCCCTGGCTGAACTAATCAAGCAAAGGAATTTGCCAGACTCTTCGATGAGTTTAAATCATTAAATACTGAAATTGTGGGCGTGAGTAAAGATTCAATAAAGACTCATATCAATTTTAAAGAAAAATTCAATCTACCATTTATTTTATTGTCCGATCCAAAGCGTGAAGTGCATGAACAATTTGGCGTATTAAAACCTAAAAAAATGTTTGGAAAAGACGTTCTTGGAACTATAAGATCTACATTCGTATTCGATAAAGAGGGCAATCTAATTAAAGAATTTAGAAATGTAAAAGCAAAAGACAATCCACAAGAAGTACTAGAATATATTAAGGAATCGAATCTTGCTTAAAGAATCTGATTTTTACAAAGTATATTCCAATTCTTTGAAAGAAAAATATGGCGAAAAAGTATATAAATTGCCCATAAGTCTATATTCAGATTGCCCCAATAGAGATGGCAATAAAGGCTTTGGAGGCTGTACATTTTGCAACGAAGGCGGCTCGCACGAGCGATTAGATTTTGATATGCCAATCAATTTGCAGCTTAAAAAGAATATGGAATATATTGGTTCGCGCTATAATGCAAAGAAATTTATCGCCTATTTTCAATCTTTTACCAATACTTATATGTCAATTGAGCAGTTTGAAAAAAATATAAGAGAGGCGATGATTGAAAATATTGTGGCAATCAATATATCTACAAGACCTGATTGCATAACAGATAAACATTTAGATGTGCTCGAAAAATATAGAAAAGATTATGATTTTACAATTGAGCTGGGGCTTCAAAGTGCAAATAATGAAACCTTGAGGCTTATAAATAGAGGCCACACAGTCGAAGACTTCATAGATGCAGCAAAGCGCATTAAAAAAAGAAATTTTGGGCTATGTGTGCATATTATTTTGAATTTACCAAATGATCAGATGGAAGATATAATCGATGCGGCGAGAATAATTTCAAAACTCAATGCAGATGAAGTAAAAATTCATTCACTCTATATTTTAGAAGGCACTAAGATGGGAGAAGATTACAAAAAAGGTGAGATAGAAATTTGCTCGAAAGCAGAATACATTGAACGTGTTATTTCATTTTTAGTCAATCTAGATCCAAATATTTCTGTGCAAAGGCTTTTGGCAAGAGCTCCTAAAGCTGAAACTCTATTTTGCAATTGGGATTGTTCTTGGTGGAAAATTAGAGATGAAATTTTAAATGAGATGCAAAAAAGAGGTTTAAAGCAAGGAATTTCAAAAAACATTTAAATAAATTCCAATTAGAATAGAAATATTTTAGATTATAGAATATAATAAAGATAAGTAAGAAAGGATGTGTTTCAAATATGATTAAATTTATCCTGGGCGCAAAGGGTAGTGGAAAGACAAAATGGCTTATTGACAATGCCAATAAAGATATGAAAGAGGGCAATGGCAATATAGCTTTTATTGACGTTGACGATAATCACATTTTCAGCTTGGATTATAATGTAAGACTTATAAATGCCAGCGAATATAAGATCGACAATGTGGAATCACTTTACGGATTCTTATGCGGACTTTTGGGCATGGACTACGATTTAGAAAAGATTTATGTAGACAGTATTTATAAAATTATCGATCTTTCGATAGAAGATTTAGAAGATCTCAAAAAGCGTTTGACAGAAATCAGCAATGCTGTCAATGCAGATTTCTACATCAATGTGGATTATACCTTAGACGAAGTTCCCGATTCTATAAAAGAATGTGCGGAAGAAACTTCAGAGGAGTTTTAATAGATAATTTAAAAATAGGCTCCTAAATAGGAGCCTTTAAATTTTGGAGGAAATATGAAAAGGAAGAATCAAAAAATCTTGCAAATGATTTGCCTATTATTGGCAGTAATCATGTTCGGCTCTGTTATAATATCTGCATTAATTTAAATTTAATTAATTAGAAAGGTGGAGCTTTCGTGCGTGCGCGGAGCATATTGAGAAGAAAAGGTCTATTTGAGCGTTTTTTTGAAAAGAGATCGGCTCTTATACAGATGTATAATAATGGTGATATATCAAAAAAAGAATTCATTGAAATGAATTACGATGCAGTCAGAAGGCTAAGTCGAGATCCCTTTATCAATGTAGACAGCTTTGAAAAGGGAATGTTCAATTATCAATATTTCAATGGACTTGCGAAATATTATAAAATGCTTGCCAAAGAGCTAAAGCCTGGCAGAAATTTTAAAAGATATTACAACGAATATATCACTAAGGCTAATCACTTTTATTATAAAAAAGATTGTGCAGCATTAGAAGTTTTAAAAATTATCGACTTTAAAAATGTGGAAGCCTATTATATAAAAGTAAATTCAAAAAAGCTCGATGATGAACTCTATGAGATAGTTCTCAAAAATTTTAAAGAAGCAATTTTCCATTCAAAGGCCAAATGGCTTTTGAAAGTATTAAAGGAAGAGGGAGTTTTCGATAATAAAAAACGAAAATCTCTAATTAATGAATATATCAATGAAAAATACTAACAAAAAGTTCTTATATATTATCTCAACTCAAGCTGGAAAAGGAAAACCTACAAAATATATTGAACTGATAAAAGAGATAATAGACAATACTGAATATAAAGATTCATATAAAATATTAAATATTGAAAAGGCTGGCCAGATAAAAGAGGCCACTAGAAACTTCGCCAATGAGCATAAATCAAATGCTCATATTTTCGTATGCGGTGGAGACGGATCTTTACAAGAGGCAGCACAAGGCATTTATAAAACTAATGCAAACTTGGGCGTATTTCCAATGGGAACAGCCAATGATTTTTGTAAAGCGCTATATGGCAATATTGATATAAAAAAATTAATTCACGAATCGATCAATTTTCAACCTAAAAAATTTGATTTGGGGCTAATAAATGGAGAGCTATTTATAAATATAACATCTTTTGGTTTTGACAGTTTAATCTTAAATGAAACTTATGAGCTTTTAGAAAAAAATCCAAAGCTAGGCGGTAATGCATATTTTCTTGCAATTATTAAATCTTTATTTTCCAAAAATTATATAAATATAAAATATCGTCTAGAAAATGAAAATGAAGTCTTAGAAGGGGAAGGCGAATTCACATTAGGTGCAATTTGTAATATGCGCTATTATGGCAATGGCTTTATGCCCTGTCCAAATGCCAGTCCATTCGACAGTGTATTTGACATCTGTTATATAAGGCGATTGGGAAATTTTGAGATGATGCCTTTGATTTTAAAATATAGAAAAGGACAGCATACAGAGCATAAGAGTGTAATAAATTTTCAAGCAAAAAGAGGATATATAGAAAGCGATGAACCTTTTTTTGCAAATTACGATGGAACGCTTTTAAAAGATAAGAGATTGGAATTTGAAATTATTCCCAAAGCGATCAATTTCTTATTTCCAAAAGATTATAACTTTTCAAAATTTAAGGAGGTTTGATGTGAAAGCATTAGTATTTATGGCCGATGGCTCGGAAGACATTGAAGCTTTGACACAAGTTGATTTTTTAAGACGTGTAAAAATTGATGTAGATGTGGTTAGTTTAAATGAAAATAAAATTATTGAAACTTCACACAAAGTTAGGATCTTATGCGATAAATTTGTAGATGAAGTAGTAGACAATAATTATGATGCAATAATAATTCCAGGCGGACTACCAGGCGCAACAAATTTGGGAGATGACAATCGAGTTTTGGAGATATTAAAACGCCATTATGAAAATAAAAAATTGGTATGCGCAATATGTGCAGGGCCTTATGCACTCGATAAAGCCGGAATTTTAAACGACAGAAATTACACTTGCTATCCCGGATTTGAAATGAATATTAAAAACGGTAAGCATATAGATCAAAATGTCGTAGTAGATGAAAATGTAATTACTGGAAAAGGTCCAGCTTTGGCAACTCTATTTGCATTTTCTATAATCGAAAATCTCTTGGGTACAGATGCAGTTAATTCTTTGAAAGCAGAAGTATTGTGGAAAGATTTGGAGAAATGATCTATACTTACGAAAAAGAAATTGCAAATATTTTATATAGGGCCTATGAAGAAAATGGCAAAATAATAGCCCTAGGTACTAATGAATATATTCCAAATGCTAAAAGCAGATTGACTTTGGAACTTGAAAAACTTTTTTTGCAATTGGAGGAATATTTTCAGAAACGAAGAAAGAATTTCGATATAAAGATGGAACTTAGAGGCACAGAATTTCAAAAGCTTGTATGGAATGAGGCGATGAAGATTCCATATGGCGAGATTATAAATTATGGCGAGCTCGCAAAGAGAATTGGAAAACCAAAAGCATCTAGAGCAGTGGGTATGGCATTATCAAAAAATCCTATTTCAATTTTGATGCCATGCCATCGCATAATTGGAAAAAATGGAAAGCTGACAGGCTATGCCGGAGGTCTCGATATAAAATTAAAACTTTTAAATCTGGAAACAGATTCTAAATTTACAAAAGAAGACTATTGATAAAAGAGCCGAAATTTTAAAATAATTTCGGCTTTAGTAATTTCTTTACCATTTATTAATATTTTTATTCCTATTCATGTTATTATTGTAATGAGGAGAATGGCATGAAAAATTTATGTATCAGATTTTTAAAAGGCTTTTTAATAGGAGTGGGCGCAATCCTTCCTGGAATATCGGGAGGTCTATTGGCAGTTGCGCTTGGACTTTACGAACCGATAATTGCTTTTATAGCCAATATAAAGACTAGATTTAAAAATGGCATAGGCTATTTTTTGCCAATAATTATAGGCATTGGATCTGGAATATTAGTATTTGCATATATAACAGACAAAGCACTAGAGAAGTATTCTCAATATTTTATCGCATTCTTTCTAGCTTTGATTTATGGCTCACTAAAAGAGCTTTTGCCAGAAATTAAAGCTAAAGAATCAAAATCGAATCTAGTTCATACATTTATAGTTGCGGCAATAGTCTTTATATTTATAGAACTGATCAAAAGTAAAACTAAAATGATAGAAATAAATTTTATAAATCTATTTTTATCGGGAGGACTTTTGGGACTTAGCTTTTTAATACCAGGTCTTAGCTCCTCAAGCTTTCTGATATTTTTTGGAATCTATAAAGTTTTAGCAAATGCAATCTATAATTTTAATTTTAAAATCTTATTGCCAGTAATACTCGGTGGAGTTTTCTTTGTAATACTTTCCTCAAAATTTATAGAAAGGCTTTATCAAAAAAGGCGAGTAATCGTATATAAATTTATAATCGGAGCATCGGCAGCTTCTTTTATGGCAATATTTATAGATAGCTATATTGCGCCATTAAAATCTGGAATCGACTTTAGTCTCGACACAGTATTAAAATTAATTATCTGTATCATATTCTTTTTTATAGGTATAAAGCTTTCTGAAAGATTTAATCGTAAAAGCATTTAATTGGAAATCTAGAAAAAATTCTATATAATAGAATAAAGGTGGTATCAGATTATGCAAATAATTATTCCAATACTTATAATATTTATATTCGGTGGAATCTATGCAGCTTTAGTTACAAAAAAAGATTCGAATGAAAAAGATGCATATCTTTTAAAATATCCCGAAGCTATAAAAGTAATTATCGACAGAGTAATCTTAGACAATGGCATAGACGAGATAATTGTGCATAGAGTAAATGGAGAAAAACCTGTTTTAATAAAGGATGGAAATCTAGATGCATTCTTATGTAAAGCTGGAGAAAACTTTATTGAAGCGTCTCACAATAAAACAAAAGACAGACTCTATACTCTAAATTTAGATGCAAAGCTCGGCAGCAATTATATTTTGACATTTGATAAAAATGAAGAGAGATTAAAAATTAATAGGCTTAGATAAAAAAAGACAAAACTTAGTGCCTAATAGCAAAGAAGAACCCAGAGTTTTTTTACTCTGGGTTCGATTATTTAAAATTTATTTTAACCTTTTGCTCCTTGCATCATATAGAGTGGATACATTGGAGTTGGCATTCCAAAGCCGCCTGCAACAGGAAGTATATGGCCTGTAATATATGAAGAATCGTCTGATGCTAAGAATAAAACAGCATTTGCCAAATCTTCGGGATAGCCAGGTCTATTAAGTGGCACAGTCGTCAAGAATGCCTTTAAGAAATCGTCACTCATATTGTCTTTTGCAGCATCGGTTTCTGTATAGCCAGGAAGCACAATATTGCATCTAATATTATCTTTTGCATATTGAGTTGCAATATCCATTGTCAAAAAGTTCAACGCAGCTTTAGATACGCCATATGCAGTTCTTTGCATATCGGGATTTAATCCCCCAACTGATCCAATATTTATAATACTGCCGCCGCCATTTTCTTTCATGGCCTCAATTGCTGCTTTAGCAGGTTCAAAAACTGAACGCAAATTCATATTTATAATATCTAAGAAGTCTTCAACTTTAGTATTTACTACATCGAAATCTCTTTTTACATCAGTCGTTCCAAAGTTATTTACTAAAATGTCTATGCGACCTTCTTTTTCAACGACATCTGTGACAAATGATCTGAAAGTTTCGGGCTTAGTAGCGTCAAAATAGACTGCGTCAAAATTTAGACCATCTTTTTGCTTTTCGTCAATTAGCTTTTGAGCTTTCTCTAAATTTCTTGCAGCTAAATAAACTTTTGCTCCTTCTTTTGCTAGCTTTTCAGCACAAGCATAGCCTATTCCCTTCGTGGAAGCAGAAACGACTGCAATCTTACCCTCTAATTTTTTCATAATATACTCCTCTCTTTGATAAATACTTAATTACGTTGAAGATAATAACGTATAAGCAAAAAAATGTCAATGATCTAAACTAAAGCGTAAATGCAATTATTTTCGATTTATTATAGCTGTTTTTTAAGAATATATTAATCAAAAAGAAAATAATCCTTGCTTTATCGAATAAATGTGATA
>JAUNVH010000031.1 GCA_030537765.1 Tissierellia bacterium
TAAGAGTTAGAAGGATTAGTGAAGAAACTTTAAATCTAGATCCCGATTTGAAGTTGAGCGAGAATCAAAAACTTAATGAAAAAATCTTAGATTTGATTGATAGAAATTTCAAATTATAGTACTATTTAGATAATTGTATAATAATTAGAATTGTGATAATATATAATAATGGAGGAAGTATGCGCATTATTTCCGGAATTAGAAAAGGAAAAAAATTAAAATCGCCAAAAAACATGGACCAAAGACCCACATTAGATAGAGTTAAGGAATCCGTATTCAATATTATAAAAGGCGAGATACAAGAAAAAACAGTATTAGATTTATTTGCAGGTAGCGGAAATATCGGCATTGAGTTTATATCTAGAGGTGCCAAAATGGTCTATTTTATAGATAATGACCAAGAGGCATATAATCTTATTAATTATAATCTAAAAGATGCAAGGCTAGAAGACTTTGCAAAGGTTATAAAGCTAGATTCAATGAAATTTTTAAAAAGTTCAAATAAATCTTTTGATCTAATATATATAGACCCTCCATATAATAAGAAATATCTTTATGAGAAGACATTAAAGATAATTTCAATGAACAAACTTCTAAAGGCTAATGGTAAAATTATACTTGAGAAGCAAAATGGGGTTAAGATTAAAAACGAGGATTTATTTAATATTATAGATTCTAGAAAATACGGCGATACGATTATTTTATTTTTGGAGGAAAAACAAAGTGAAAGTGATTTATCCGGGTAGCTTCGACCCGATAACCAATGGCCATCTAGATATCATCTCGAGAGCATGCAAACAGTTTGAACATGTGGTCGTTGCAGTTTTAAAAAACAATAATAAAAAGGCACTTTTTTCAATCGAAGAGCGCATAGAGCTTATAAAAGAAAGCTGTAAAGACTTAGAAAATTTAGAAGTCGATTCATTTAGCGGCCTTCTAATTGACTATGCCAAGATGAAAGAAAGTAAAGCTATAATTAGAGGTTTAAGAGCTATTTCGGACTATGAAAATGAAATGCAAATGTCGCTGGCAAATAGATATCTCTCTGACGAGATTGAAACTTTTCTCATGGTATCAGGCACGGACTATACATATTTGAGTTCTTCGCTTGTAAAAGAGATTGCTTCATTCGGTGGAGATGTATCAAATTTTGTACCAACACCTGTTTTAAAAGCATTGAAAACAAAGTTTTATAAATTATAGGAGGTAATCACATGGATGTATTAAGACTCATCGATGAATTAGAAGAGAAGATTGAAACGGCATCAAATGTTCCGTTTTCAGGAAAAATTATGTTAGAAAAAGACAATATCTTAGATATTGTGCAACAATTAAGGCTCGGTCTGCCTGATGAAATTAAACAAGCTGCTTGGATCAAAGACGAAAGAGATAGAATTATCAATGAAGCAGAAACTACGGCAAAAGAAAAAATTACACATGCAGAAGAAAAAGCAGCAAAACTTCTAGACGAAAACGAAATCGTAATAATGGCAGAAGAAAAAGCTAAATCCATAATCGATATTGCAAATTCTGAATCGACAGCAATAAAAGAAGGAGCAAGAGATTATGCAGATGATATATTAAAAAACACCCAAGAAAATTTGTCAGAAGTAATTAGAATGTTAAACGATAATAGACAAGAATTAAAATAATATAAAGGCATATCTCTAATTCAAATGAGATATGCCTTTTTGATAAAAAATCGGAATATATTTTAAAATCCCGACCATATTACACATTGAATCTAAATAAAATTACGTCTCCATCTTTTACTACATAATCTTTTCCTTCTGAACGCACGAGACCTTTTTCTCTGGCAGCAACCATAGAACCTAGTTTGGCCAATTCATCATAGTTTATAGTTTCTGCTCGTATAAAGCCTCTTTCTATATCAGAATGAATTTTGCCAGCGGCTGCTGGAGCTTTAGTTCCTTTTTTAATAGTCCAAGCGCGACTCTCTTGAGGTCCTGCTGTTAAATAACTGATTAAGCCTAATAGAGAATAGCTAGATCTTATGAGTTTATTAAGACCAGATTCACTCAGTCCCATTTCTTCTAAAAAAAGTTTTTCTTCTTCTTCATCTAGACTCGATATTTGAGCTTCAATTTCACAAGAGATTTCAATCAAATCGGCATCTTCATCCTTGATATATTCTCTAAGTTTTTCAACATAGGGATTTTTTTCGTCAGATTGAATATAATCTTCTGAAACATTGGCTACATATATTATTGGCTTATCGCTCAAAAGATTATAACCTTTAAGCATTGCCTTTTCGTCTTCTGAAAGCTTAATTGTTCTAATCGATTTTTCTTCACCTAATGTCTGCATAATAGATTTTAGTAAATCTAATTCTTTTTGTAGAGATTTATCGCCTTTTACATTTTTTGTCAGACGATTTACTGCTTTTTCAATCATTTCATAATCAGCCAATATCAATTCTAAATTTATAGTTTCAGCATCTCTTACTGGATCTATTTCGCCATCGACATGAATTATATTAGGATCGTCAAAACATCTAACAACTTGTACAATAGCATCTACTTCTCTAATATGAGATAAAAATTGATTGCCAAGCCCTTCGCCTTTGCTTGCTCCTTTGACTAGACCAGCAATGTCAAAAAATTCTATAGTGGCGTATATTTCTCTCTTAGAATTGAAAATTTTAGCTAAACCAGGAATACGCTCATCAGGAACATTTACTACTCCCACATTAGGATCTATTGTTGCAAAAGGATAATTGGCAGCTTCCACAGTATTATGCGTTATGGCATTAAAAAGGGTGCTTTTGCCCACATTGGGTAAGCCTACTATACCTAATTTCAAATTATCACTCCTCATTTTCTTATTCACTTTATATATGATACATTAAAAGCGTTGATTTTTAAAGTATTTTTGAATATAATATAATGGATATGAAAGAGGTGATGGCATGAGCATAGTAAGCTTTTCTGATGTATCGAAAAAATTCGGATCAAATGTCCAGTTAAAAAATATAAGCTTCGATATACAGGAAGAAGAAATAGTGTCCCTAGTGGGACCTTACCGTTCATTCAAAACTACAATCCTGAGAATGATAATGAATTTTATAAAGCCATCTTCGGGAAGTATTTCTGTTTTGGATATGGACAGTGTTAAAAACAGCAAACAAATTAAAGAATTTACTTCATATATCCCACAAGAAACATGGCTATATGATGACATGAGGCCAATTAGTATATTTAAAAGCACTCTTAGTAGTCACAAATTAAAAAACAAGGATGAATTATATAATCTAATAGATTATTTTGATATTGATATGCGCGGAAAAATAGAAAATATGTCTTTTCTCAATAAAAAGAAAATATCTATTGTCAATGCATTAGTTTCAAAGCCATCTTTGCTCTTAGTAGACGATATTTCATCTATTAATGATATTGAATTGAAACATAAATTTTATAATTTAATTGAACAAAAAAATAAAGAAGGTATGACTATAGTTTTAGCCACTAATAATTTACACGATGCTCAAAGCGTGAGTAATAAAGTCATATATTTAAATCAAGGAGAAGTTTTGGAGATAGAAGACCAAGATGCTAAGCAGTCTAATGATAAAATTCTAAGCTTCTACGATAGAGATGTAAATGAAGCATTGTTTGACGAAATTGGCGCAAAGCTAGTGAGAAGAGATATTCAGACAGTATATTATTATAATGGCGATTTAAATCTCTTAGCTAAAGCTATTTACGAAGCAAGATTAATGGACTATTCAGTGGAGGATTCTACTCTAGATGACAAGCTCACAGTAGTTTCAAAGGAGGCGGCTTTAAATGAAAGTATTTAATATGGAACTTAATTATCAGTTTTCAAATATGATCATTTGGCTGTTGGTAATGATTATTTTATTAGGAGTTTTTCTAGCTATATATCCAACGTTTCAAAAAGAAGAAATGAAAGTCATTTTGGATAATGGAGTGGAGGCATTGCCAGAAACTGTGAAAGATATTATCTTACCTCAAGGTGTGGATGGTCTTCATAATATTTATGAATATAGCGCAAATATTCTCATGCTTCTGTCATTTTTTATTGCTATTTTTGCTATTTCAACTGCTTTAAACTCAGTTTCGAGGGAACAAGGCTTTGGAACAATAGATTATCTATATTCAAATCCCATCTCTAGAACAGAAATTATAATTTCAAAATTCTTAGCAATAATAATTAACTATTTAGTATTTATCTTACTTATGTTTGGCGCATTAATTGGAATGATTATGTTTTTAGAAAAACAAAGCGATATAATGGGAATATTTTTAAATCTATCAGATATAGTTATTGGGTTTTTAGTTTTTGGATTTGTGTTTATTTCTATTGGATTTTTGATATCTTCAATATTAAAAACAACTAGAGCAAATAGCACAATTGCTTTTTTGATAGTTTTAATATCGATAATATTACCTGTTTTGAGATATTTTAAAATTGTAAAGGTAAGCGAAACAATTTCAAATATGGTTTCACCACTTACAGTTTATAATCCAATAAATATTATAAATACTGGATTAGCTATAAAGACAACAATAATATATCTTATATTTGGTATTGTAGCTCTTATATTGAGTCTAATTATATACAATAATAAAGATTTGGAAGTTTAATTTTACGGAGTCAATTTGGCTCCGTTTTTTTTAAATATAATTATTGATATTTTATACAATATCTGCTATTATATAAAAAATACTTTAAATCAGTCCTGTGAGACTGGAAAGGAGAAAAAAATGAGTTCAAATTCAAATGTATTAAGTCACAAATTGACAAATTCTTTAAGCTTAGAATTAAGCGCCAAAAAATCAATTATGGCTTTGCAACATCTAATTGCAATGTTCGGGGCAACAGTTCTTGTGCCAATATTAACCGGACTTTCACCAACAATTGCATTGTTTTCCGCAGGTATGGGGACTTTAATTTTTCACGCATGTACGAAAGGTAAAGTACCCGTTTTTTTAGGCTCATCTTTTGCATTTATTCCAGCAATCATTCAAGTTAAAACAATTTATAATGGCGATTTGGCTTATGCCCAAGGCGGCATGATCGTGGCCGGATTAATTTATGTTTTAATATCATTTATGATTAATAAAATTGGAGTAGATAGAGTAAAAAGAGTCTTGGCTCCACAAGTTATAGGTCCAATGATTATGGTAATTGGCTTAAATCTATTGCCTACGGCTTTTTCTATGGCAAAAGAAAATCTTATTATCGCGGGCATAACGCTTGCAATAGCATTGGCAATAAGCTTTTTTACGCATGGATTTATAAAACAACTTTCAATACTTTTGGCCGTAACTTTTGGATATATTCTAGCTTTGATATTAAAAGAAGTGGATACGACAATAATAATATCAGCTCCGATATTTAGCGTACCCTCATTTAGATTTCCTAAATTTAGTTTACAAGCAATTGCAATCATAGCACCAATAGTTTTAGCAGTCTTTATGGAACATCTTGGTGATATCACCACAAATAGTCAAGTTGTGGGCAAAGATTTTATAAAAGATCCCGGGCTAAATCGAACACTTCTAGGAGATGGACTGGCAACTGCATTTGCAGGATTGATTGGTGGACCTGCAAATACTACTTATGGAGAGAATACAGCCGTGCTTGCTATAACTAAGAATTATGACCCAAAAATAATTCGACTTGCAGCTTTTTTCGCAATCATATTGGCTTTTGTTTCAAAACTAGGGGCTGTCATAAATAGCATCCCAATATGTGTTATGGGTGGAATTTCGATTATGCTCTTTTCGATGATATCATTAGTCGGAGTAAATACAATTAAAAAAGCCAAAGTTAAATTTAATATAAAAAATATAATAGTTATGGCTTCTATTTTAATAATAGGACTATTCAGTAATTATATTTATGAAAAATTTGGAATATTTATAGGAATAAGAATAAACGAGGCTGTTAGCATCAGTGGAATTAGTATGGCTGCTATAGTGGGAATCGTGCTAAACCTTCTATTAAACTTAAGAAATAATAGAGCTTAATTACAGAAATAGAATTATATTTATACACTCTCAAAACTTAAAGTGAACGCGCTTTAATCTTTGAGAGTTTTATTTTAGAATCAAACTTTAAAATTTCTTAATATAATGATACAATTACTAATGCACATATAAAATAAGAGGTGGAGGAATTAGATGTTAAATATAAAACAGGACAATATAAGAAATTTTTCAATTATTGCCCATATAGACCATGGAAAATCAACTCTGGCGGACAGGTTGATTGAAAGAACCGGAGCTATAACCTCCAGAGAAATGAATGAGCAGGTTCTGGACAGCATGGATATAGAAAAAGAACGCGGCATAACAATTAAGCTAACGGCCGTGAGATTAATTTATACTGCAAAAGATGGCGAGGAGTATGTATTAAATTTAATAGACACTCCAGGCCATGTAGACTTCAATTATGAAGTATCAAGATCACTTGCAGCTTGCGAAGGGGCGATTCTTGTCGTAGACAGTACCCAAGGAGTAGAGGCGCAAACTTTGGCAAATGTTTATTTGGCACTAGATGAAGATTTAGAGATTCTACCTGTAATCAATAAGATTGATTTGCCAAGTGCCAGACCTGATGAAGTCAAATTAGAAATTGAAGATATTATTGGACTAGATGCAAGCGAAGCTCCTTTAATTTCTGCGAAGACGGGAATAAACATAGACGATGTTTTAGAAATGATAGTAAAAGAGGTGCCAAAACCAGTAGGAGATAAAAATGCTCCGCTAAAGGCTTTAATCTTTGATTCATATTACGATCCTTACAGAGGGGTAGTTTGCTCAATTAGAATATTTGATGGAGCAATAAAAAAAGGTATGAAAATTAAAATGATGTCTACCGGTGCAGAGTTTGAAGTTGTAGAAGTTGGAGTAAATATTGGAAAGCAAGTTGAGACTGATGTTTTAAATGCTGGAGAAGTTGGTTATTTCACAGCTAGCATGAAAGAAGTTAAAGATGCAAGTGTAGGAGACACAGTAACTGATGCTGAAAACCCGTGTGATGAGGCATTGCCCGGATATAAAGATGCAATTCCGATGGTTTATTGTGGAGTCTATCCAGCCGAAGGTGAAGAGTACAATAATATTAGAGAAGCGCTTGAAAAACTTCAATTAAATGACGCCGCCTTATCTTTTGAGCCAGAAAATTCTGTGGCTTTAGGTTTTGGTTATCGCTGCGGTTTTTTAGGTCTTCTTCATATGGAAATTATACAAGAAAGACTAGATAGAGAATTTGATTTAGATATTATAACTACAGCACCTTCTGTCATATATAAAGTTACGAAGACAGATGGCACAGTTATGGAAATTCAAAATCCAACCAATATGCCTCCAGTAACTGAAATTAAAAGTATGGAAGAGCCTATTGTCGAAGCCTCAATAATGACCCCAAATGATTATGTGGGTACTATTATGGAGCTTTGTCAAAATAGAAGAGGAGTATTCAAAAACATAGAATATCTTGAAGAAAATAGAGTCGTGGTTCATTATACTTTACCTTTAAATGAAGTTATATACGATTTCTTCGATGCATTAAAATCAAATACGAAAGGCTATGCATCGTTAGATTATGAGCTTGCAGGATATCAAGAAAGTGATTTAGTCAAGCTAGATATACTGATTAATGGCGAATTGGTCGATGCTTTTTCATTAATTGTCCATAAAGACAAAGCGTATTCTCGCGGCAGATCTATCTGCGAGAGACTGACAGATGTAATACCAAGACATCAGTTTGCAGTTCCAATTCAAGCAGCTATTGGTTCAAAAATTATTGCAAGAGAAACTGTTAGAGCTCTTAGAAAAGATGTTTTGGCTAAATGTTACGGCGGAGATATTTCTAGAAAGAAAAAATTGCTTGAAAAACAAAAAGAAGGTAAAAAGCGCATGAGACAGATTGGATCTGTCGAAGTGCCTCAAGAAGCATTTTTGACAGTTTTAAAATATGACGAGGGATAATTTGAAAACGGGAATTTATATTCATATACCATTTTGCAAAAGAAAATGTTATTATTGCGATTTTTTGTCTTTTGATTATGATAAAGACGTAGAGAAAATGTATTTTAAGAAAATATTTTCTGAAATTGAATACTTTACAAAAGTCCATAGAACAATGAATATAGATTCCATTTTCTTAGGTGGAGGAACTCCAAGTCTTGTCGATAATGAATATTATTTTAAGCTTTTTGATTTATTGCATAAGAAATTTAAAATAACTGATGACTGCGAGATTACGATTGAAGGAAATCCCGAAAGTTTAACTCTAAATAATTTAAAAGCATATCGAACTATTGGTATAAACAGACTATCAATTGGAGTTCAAAGTTTTGACGATACGATTTTAAAAGTTTTGGGTAGAATTCACAGTGCTGATGATATCTATTTAGCATATTCCAATGCGCGCATAGCAAATTTTGAGAATATAAACTTAGACTTTATGATGAATATACCTGGTGAAAGTGAAGATATGATTGAAAAGAATCTCTCTAATATAAAAGTTTTGGACCCTGAACATATTTCCTATTATTCTTTGATCTTAGAAGAGAATACTCCACTAAAACTTATTGTAGATGGAGGTTTTATGAAACTGCCCGATGAAAAAGAAGATAGATTAAGATACCATCATATTGTGGACAAATTGAACTCTTTTGGCCTTTATCAATATGAAATTTCAAATTTTTCAAAACCGAATTTTAAAAGTAGGCATAATTTGAAATACTGGAATTTCAAAGACTATCTGGGATTTGGAATCGGAGCAGTTACTAAACTGATGAATATTAGATATAAAAACAGTTCCAATTTAACCAATTATATATTTTCAAAACCAGATATTCTATCTAAAGATAATATAATTGAAATTATGGATAAAAAAGATATATTAAATGAAATCGTAATTATGAACTTGAGGCTCAATACAGGAATTGATATTGATGATATAGATAAGAAATTTAACATAGATTTTAAATCTCATTATAAAAATGAAATAAATAAAGCTCTATATAATGGATGGATTAATTACGATGAAAAAAGCATAAAACTTACTCCTTTAGGACAAGATTTGTGCAATCAAGTAGAACTTATATTTTATAGATAGGTGGATATATGTATTTTGCTGGGCAAATAAACAAAAGAAATCAAAATGAAATATTAGAAATTAAAAATTATTTAGAAAAAAAAGGCGTCGAATACAAAAATGCAGATTATACTTCGGTTGTTAGGGATAAAGGGAAAATAGTCGCTACAGGCTCTTGCGATAGCTCTGTATTGAAATATTTTTTTGTTGATGAGAAATATTTAGGTCAGGGCTTGACTATTTTAATTTATAATGATATTTTAAATTATCTATACGACAATAATATCTCTGAATATTTTGTATTTACGAAGCCAAAAAATAAAAATATTTTTAGTTCTCTGGGCCTAAAAGAAGTATTCCAAAATCAAGATGTACTTCTTTTAGAAGGTGGATTCTCAGATTATAATAGTTGGATTGAATCTATACGCTCTAAATTAGACAAAAATGCAAAAACTAGAGGGGCCATAGTTGCAAACTGCAATCCTATGACTTTGGGACATAAATATTTATTTGAATATGCAAAGGATCGAGTTGACGAGCTTATAATTTTTATTTTAGAAGAAGACAGCTCAATCTTTCCAACTGATTATAGATTTTCAATAGTGAAAAAAGAGATGCAAAAATTTGAAAATATAAAGGTGTTTCTTTCTGGCAGATATATGATTTCTAAGGCAACTTTTCCTACATATTTTTTAAAAGAAAAAGATAATAGCCTAGATATATATACTAATTTGGACTCACAGATATTTAGCGAGAAAATAGCAAAAGATTTAAATATTGATATAAGGTTTTTAGGAACTGAGCCAATAGATGAATTAACTAATAGATATAACTATATGTTAATTAAGAATTTTAATGAATCTAACAAAAAGATTGAGATAATAGAAAGGCTTAAAGATTCTGATAGAGTGATTAGTGCTTCTGAAGTTAGAAATCTACTTGCTGAGGGTAATATAGATTTGGCAAAATCTTTACTTCCTAAAAGTACTATTGAGTTTTTAGACAGCGAAGCCGGACAAAATATTATAGCAAAATTACAAGAAATGAGGAAAAAGAATTGAAAAAAGTTTTAATTGTTTTATTGTTAGCAATTTTAATAGGCGTAGGTGCAATCTTTGCGCTCAATTTTTTTGAAGCCAAAGAATCGGATATTATGGAAAATCCATTTACTGAATTATCGTTTATAAGTGAAGATAATATTATAGATAAAAAGGATTTTAAAAGACTTGATGGTCAAATCTTTTTATCTTCAGACTATATAAAAGAATATTTAGATCCAAATCTGAAATATGAAGAAAATGAACATATGCTAATTTTAACAAATAAAGAGCGCGTAAAAAGGCTTAGATTAAATGAAAGTGAAGGCTATGTAAATGATGTAAAAATCGATTTAAGAGCAAATCTATTTGAAGAAGACGGTAAAATCTACGTTCCGATAGAGGCTTTCATATACGATTATCCAGTCGATCTAAGATATATTGAAGATAAAAATTTAATTGTAATGGATAGATTAGACTATGATTATCTAAAAGGTAAAGTGGTCAAAGAAAATGCAAAGCTAAGACTCGAATCAGATCCTTCCTCTGCATATATAAAGAGTGTTGAAAACGGTGAAGATTTAATCATTTATAAAGATGCAGATAAGTATTATAAAGTTAGAGAATTAAACGGTTTTGTAGGTTATTTGAAAAAATCGGAAGTTGAACTCGATACTAAAAGAGAATTATTAGATAGAGATGAAATTGAGATAAAAAAAGATGTAAAAAAAAAGATTAATCTCGTTTGGGACTACACTTATTCAAAACTTGACAGTACTGAAGGCGTGATGGACCTTCCTGGAGTAAATGTAGTTTCGCCTACTTGGTTTTCTTTGTCCTCTAAAGATGGAGATTTAAATGATTTAGGCCTTATATCTTATGTCTCACAATATAAATCACTTGGTAAAGAAGTTTGGATAATGTTTGATAATGCATATGAAGCTAATATAACTGGGGAGTTTTTAAAAAATCCAATTGCCAGACAAAAAGCGATTAAGCTAGCACTTCAAAAAGTAATTTCCTATGGCGCTAACGGAATAAATGTAGACTTTGAACATATAGCAATTGACGACAGAGATAATTTCACACAATTTATGAGAGAGCTATATCCAATATTTAAAGAACATGATCTGACTGTGAGTGTCGATGTTACGCCAAGAATTTACGCAGATGTAACTAAAGAACCATACGATAGAAAAGCATTGGCCGATACTGTAGATTACTTAATATTAATGGCGTATGACCAACATTGGGCTAGCAGCCCAAATGCTGGAAGTGTAGCAGAACACAGATGGGTTGAGAACAATTTAAACGTTCTTTTTAGATCAGTTCCAATGGAAAAATTTATCTTAGGCGTACCATTATATACTAGGCTTTGGGAAGAAGAAGCTGGCAAAGTAAAAAGCCAATCAATAGGAATGCAAACAGCAGAAGATTTTGTAGCTAAAAATGAAATTGCATTAGAATGGGACGAAAAGGCAAAGCAAAGAGTTGGCTCTAAGCTGATTGGAAACAAACTATATTCAATATGGATGGAAGATGCCGAAAGTTTAGCTCACAAAGCTCAATTAGTTACCAAATATGATTTGGCTGGGATTGCTTCTTGGAGAAAAGGCTTTGAAACATCCGATGTATGGCTATCTATAAAAGAAAATGTGAATTATTAAAATAATTCTTGAAAAATTTAACTCTAGAATGTAAAATGGATATGTTAGGCGAAAGGAAGTGTTTACGATAATTACAGAAACACACAAGTTAATAGCCGGACATATCCATTCGCATTTAGAAGATAGATACGGTATTAACTTAGACAAAAAACAGTTTTTAAAAGGGTCAATAGCTCCTGATGTGGAGCCGCAATACAAATTAAATAGACATTATATAGACTATAGTTTGAATTTTGTAGTGGCTAAGATTGTTAAATTGATTTATCTTAATAAATTATTAAATCAAAGCCCTAGACAGACTTTTCAATCCAAATATATGAGTAAGGAATTAGGGGTCATAAGTCATTATTTGTGCGACTTTGTAACGCAACCTCATAATGAAAGAAATAAATTTAAAAGATTATTTAAAAGTCATTTAAAATATGAATATATATTGCATCAAGTTGCATTGCATCACGATTTTGAAAAAGATATAATAAATATTCCAGATATGAATATTATGGAATTTGACGGCATGAGTTTAGCAAAAGGTATTGCTAGATATATCAACTCAGTCGTTGATGAATATACGCAAAAAGAAAGTTTTAAAAATGATTTGAATTATGCGATGAGCCTCAATGTTAAGGTTATGGAATTCGTTGTTGAAACTGTGTTCTTATACGCAGACGAAGTGTCTTATAGTATTAGTTATTAGCATCAACCCTTCATCTTTTTAGTTGAAGGGTATTTTTGATTAAGAAGGGATAAAATGAAAAGAGAATTAAATCTTAAAGAAACTCAAATAGCCATCAAAGACGTAAAAGATTTTTTTGAGGTACAATTAGCAAATAATTTAAACCTCACAAGGATTTCTGCTCCATTATTTATCAGACCAGAAACAGGTTTAAATGATAATTTAACTGGTGTAGAGAAGGCTGTTAGTTTCGATATTCGTAAATATGGTATTAATGTTGAAATTGTTCAATCGCTTGCAAAATGGAAGAGAAACGCATTGAAAGAATATGGTTTCGATATGTATGAGGGCATATATGCCGATATGGATGCTATTAGACCTGATGAAGAATTAGATTATCTTCATTCAGTATATGTCGACCAATGGGATTGGGAATTAATAATTAAAAAATCAGACAGAAATTTAGATTATTTAAAACAAATTGTGAATAAGATTTATAGAGTATTTAAAGAATGTGAGCTCTATATCAATAATCTCTATCCAGGCTGCTTTGAAGAAAAACTCCCAGAACAGATAAGCTTTATAAGCACTCAGGAATTAGAAGATAGATATCCAAATCTTTCGCCAAAAGAAAGAGAAGATGCAATTGTAAGAGAGTATAAGGCTGTTTTTTTAATCGGTATTGGGCATAAGTTAAAATCTGGACTAGTGCATGATTTTAGGAGTCCTGATTACGATGATTGGAATTTAAACGGCGATATACTATTTTATAATCCAATAACCGATTCGTGTATAGAGCTTTCCAGTATGGGCATAAGAGTTGATGAAGATGCACTTATGGAACAATTAAATATCTCGGGAAAAACAGATAGACTCAAACTAAAATATCATAAAGATCTATTGGCTAAGAATCTACCCTATACTGTTGGCGGAGGTATTGGTCAATCTCGCATATGTATGTTTTTCTTAGAAAGAAAACATATTGGAGAGGTGCAATCCAGTATTTGGACTGACGAGATTGTAGCCAAATGTAAAGAGCATAATATAAAGCTATTGTAATATAAATTCTAAAATATTATAAGTTTTGGCAATTTGAACTTACATTAAATTTCCACTTATAGTATAATAATAGTACGAGCTATTTGGAGGAGTTTAAATGTTAGAGACCAAGATGGATTCTACAGCTTTAAAGCGGTCGCTCAAATATAAATTTCTGTTCAATGGCGATTTGGAAAGTATGCAATTATTACTTAATATATATGAATTAGAAGAGAATATTGAATATATTACTCCAAGATATTTACCCTTATCCGAATTGCGAAAAAGTATAGAAAAAATATTAAAAGATAGAAGAGGAGTTCAGCTTACTGCAAGAAATTTAGCTGAACTTATTCACGATAATATAAATAGATTTGAACTTAGTATTTATCTTGAAGGATATATAAACGGCTACCGTTCAATAAAGCTAGTAAATAAATTAGAAAAAATGACCTTAAAGCATATGGATCTACCAACACTATATAAGAGAAATTATCTATATCAATATAGTGCGATGGAAGACGAGGTAAAAAGTTTTAGGGCTATTGTGATGCGAAAATTAAATTACAGTTTAAACCAAAGTGAGAGCTTTTTTTCAAATATACGAATATTTTATAACAGTATGATTATGCCCAAAGTTATGAAACTAAATGATCACCTAGATTCACAATTGACAATGGAATCTGACGGAAATGAAACTATTATAAAGTATGAATGTGAGCCCTTTACACCAGTTGAACTTGCAATGCTATCCAGAGCACTTTCGACGACGGTGACTTCTAATGCGGCAAAATTATACAAAGAAGCTTTTTGGAATGGATTAAATGATAGAGTATTAAAGAGATATAGATAAGGCTAAGTTTGACTTAGCCTTTTTTGAGGTGAAAGTTATGAGAATTTTAGGAATAGATCCAGGGCTTGCAATTATAGGCTATGGATTAATTGATTTTATCGGCAATAAAATGAATGTGATTGACTATGGCTGCATTTATACTGAATCCAAATTAAACTTGCCCGACAGATTGTTATCGATACATAATAACTTGACCGAGCTTATAAGGACATATAGTCCTGATGAAGCTGCTATCGAAGAACTTTTTTTCAATAAAAATGTCAAGACTGCAATAACAGTCGGACATGCACGTGGAGTTGAAATTTTAACATGTAAGATTCACGGTCTAAATATTTATGAATATACTCCACTACAAATAAAGCAAGCCGTAGTGGGATATGGCAGGGCTGAAAAACATCAAGTACAAGAAATGGTAAAAATGTTATTAAATTTAGAAGAAATTCCAAAACCAGATGATGCAGCTGATGCATTAGCAGCCGCCATTACTCACGCAAGTAGTTATAATTTCAAAGATAGTTTTGTCATAAGGTAGGTAAAAATGTTAGATTATTTAATTGGTAAAATAGAAGAAATCGAAAAAGATTATATCGTTTTAGATGTTTCAGATAAAGGTTATAGAATATTTATGTCTAATAATAGTATATCTGATTTAGATCCAGAACTAGATTTCAACAAAATATATACTGAAATGGTCGTAAGAGAAGATTCAATTACACTTTTTGGTTTTTCTCAAAAAAATGAAAGAGATCTTTACAGAATGTTAATAACAGTTTCCGGCATTGGCCCAAGGATTGCGATCGGAATACTTTCTGGATTGAGGCCTGAAACAATTATAGATTCGATCGCAAATGCAGATTCAAAAATGCTCATGACGGCTCCTGGAGTAGGCAAAAAAACGGCTGAACGAATGATTTTAGAATTAAAAGATAAAGTTTCTAGTATTGGATATATTAAAAGTCCTACAATTAAAAAAGACAATTCTCGAATTAATGAAGCATTTGAAGCATTGCAGACTTTAGGCTATACTAAATATGAAGTAGAAAAAGCTGTTAAGAACACAGATTTAGAAAATTTATCTGTAGAAGATATAATAAGAACAGCCCTCAAAATGTTATCAAAATAAAGGAGCATTAGATGGAACAAGATTTAAACAGAATTGTAAGCTCAATGCCCACAGAAGAAGACAAAGTAAATGATTTTGACCTAAGGCCCAAATGGATGCGCGATTATATTGGGCAAGATAAAGTTAAAAATCAATTGGGAATATATATTGAAGCAGCAAAAAAAAGAAAAGACTCTCTAGATCATTGCCTATTATATGGCCCACCAGGTCTTGGAAAGACGACACTTGCTAATATTATCGCAAATGAAATGGGAGTAAATATTAAAGTGACATCTGGACCTGCAATCGAAAGACCTGGCGATTTGGCAAGTATTTTGACTAATTTGGGGCCAGATGATGTATTATTTATAGACGAAATTCACAGAATCAATAAAACAGTTGAAGAAGTATTATATCCAGCTATGGAAGATTTTGCATTAGATATAATTATTGGCAAAGGTCCATCTGCCAGAAGCGTTAGATTAGATCTTTCTAAATTTACACTCATTGGTGCTACCACTAGAGCCGGTTTATTGACATCTCCTTTGCGAGATAGATTTGGAGTAATACTGAATTTAGAATTATATGATGAAGATAGTTTAGTAAAAATTGCAAAAAGAAGTGCCAATATATTAAATGTAAAGCTTGATGATGATGGAGCTCATGAAATTGCAAAAAGATCTAGAGGAACCCCAAGAATTGCAAATAGACTGCTAAAGAGAGTTAGAGACTATGCAGAAGTTAAAGGCGACGGATATATTGATCTAAATATGGCAAAAGCTGGTTTGAGTATGATGGAAATTGATGAATTGGGGCTAGACAATACTGACAGAAAAATATTGCTTACGATGATACAAAACTTTGCAGGAAGACCGGTTGGCCTCGATACATTGGCCGTTGCAACTGGCGAAGAAAAAACTACTTTAGAAGATGTATATGAGCCTTATTTAATTCAAATTGGCTTTATGAGTCGAACGCCCAGAGGTAGAGTTCCAACAAAAAACGCTTATGATCATTTAGATATTGATTTTGTAGAAGAGACGGGGAGATTTATATGAAAAAGCTTTTATCAATTCTTTTAGCAAGCATTTTTATCACTGCAAGTCTCATCAATGCATTTGCATATAATCAAAGTTTTTATGAGGATTACTTTGATATAAAGGTAGGCAAATCATATGGAATTGGAGAAACAGCAAGTATTAGTTCTAAAGACGGTCTAGCAATATATCTTGATCAATATGCCATGGGTGAGAATTTAAATACTGATGAAATAAAAGTGTCATTAGATTCAATGGGTAATTTAAATTTTGAAAATTATGCTAGTTTCAATAATTATTTTTATACTACTGAAGAAATTTTGATAGGTTCAATATCAAAACCTTCAAAAATAAATATAAATGGCAGAAATTATCATGGTTTTGCCAAACTAAAAATAAAAGATAATAAGTTGATATGTATAAACAGAGTTGAGCTTGAAGATTATTTAAAAGGCGTCTTGCCAAAAGAGATGTCGCCATCTTTTCCTATAGAGGCATTAAAAGCACAAGCAGTTGCATCTAGAAGCTTTGCAAAAACAAATCGAGATAAGTATATCGATAGAGGCTATAATCTAGATGATACAACTTATTCTCAAGTATATTATGGAATAGATGTCGAAAAAGAATCTACCAATCGAGCAGTAGATGAAACTTTTGGGCAATTGGTATACTATAACGGTGAAATTGCCGAGACGATATTTCATGCTACTTCTGGAGGGAGAACAGAATCTGCAAAAAATGCATGGGGAAAGCATATACCGTATATGATTTCTGTTGAAGATGAATTTTCAAACCATAATAAAGCAAATTTTTGGGAATTAGAATATTCATTAGCAGAACTTGAATCGATATTTAATCTTAATGGAAGTATTGGTAATTTGTTAGATATTGAAATATTAGAAAGAACAGATACACAAAGGGTCAAAGAATTAAATTTTGTAGGCTCAAATTCGAATCTAAAAATGCCGGCAAATAAATTTAGATCCACATTGGGGAATACAAAGTTTAAAAGTAATTATTTCGAAATTGAAAAACAAAGTAAATCTTTAAATAATGATGACAATTTAAAGACTTATGAAGCAATTATGAATAAGCCCAATTTAGTTTACACTAATGAATATGAAACAATAGAAGTTGTGAGCTTTGAAAAATTAAGTGCTTATGATAAATATATTAAAAATGCAGAAAGGACAGTTGAAGGAAATATAAAATTTGTAGGGAAGGGTTATGGACACGGCGTTGGTATGAGCCAATATGGTGCTGTTGAGATGGCAAAACGTGGTTATAATTATATAGACATACTAAAATTTTATTATCCAGGAACTGAAATCAGATAATGAAAAACTTAAAGACCAGTGATTTTTATTATGAACTGCCTGAGGATTTGATAGCTCAAGTTCCAATAGCTAAACGAGATGCATCGAAGATGATGGTTTTAGATAGAAAAACAGAAACAATCGAAGATAAATTATTTACAGATCTCTTGGATTATTTAAATCCAGGAGATGCTATTGTATTAAATGATACTAAAGTAATTCCTGCCAGACTTTTTTGTAATAGAATTGGCAAAGATGAAGCTATTGAAATTTTATTATTAGAGCAAAAAAATGAATATTGGGAATGTTTAGTTCGTCCCGGCAAAAAAATGAAAATAGGAACAAAATTTGAGATTTCAAATCTAATTTTCGGTGAAGTCTGTGACATAAAAGAAGATGGGAATCGCATAATCAAATTCCAATTTGATGGCATTTGGGAGGAATTATTAGACGAATTGGGAGAAATGCCCCTCCCACCCTATATACACGAGAAATTGAATGAATCTCAAAGATATCAAACTGTATATTCTAAAGTATCAGGTTCTAGTGCAGCACCTACGGCGGGACTCCATTTTACTAAAAATTATTTAGAAAAATTAAAACAAAAAGGGATAAAAATTATCGAACTGACACTTCATGTAGGACTTGGAACCTTTAGACCAGTCAAAACCGAGAATATCTTAGAGCATAAAATGCATGCCGAATACTATTCTCTTTCTGAAGAGGCTGCTAAAAAGATAAACGAGGTTATAAAATCAAATAAAAGAATTTTGGCAGTAGGGACAACTGTAACTAGAACATTGGAATCTATTTATAAAAAACATGGTAAAATTGTTGCTGATAGTGCTTATACTGATATATTTATATACCCAGGATTCAAATTTAAGGTTGTAGATGCATTGCTTACAAATTTCCATCTGCCTGAGTCGACACTGCTCATGCTAGTAAGTGCATTTGCAAGCAAAGATTTTATTTTTAAAGCCTATAACGAAGCAATAACCAAGAAATATAGATTTTTCAGTTTCGGCGACTGTATGCTAATTAAGTAATTGCGGGAGGTAGTGTTGTTTAAATTTGAATTATTAAAAGAATCGAAAGAAACAAAGGCCAGACTTGGCAGGATAATTACAGATAGGGGAATTATTGAAACACCAACTTTCATGCCTGTCGGAACTAGGGCAACGGTAAAAACTATGACTGTTGAAGAATTAAAAGAAATAGGTGCTGATATTATATTATCTAATACTTATCATCTATTTCTAAGACCAGGCACAGATATTATCAAAGAAGCTGGTGGACTTCATAAATTTATGAACTGGGACAAGCCAATTTTAACTGATAGTGGCGGCTTCCAAGTTTTCAGCCTTTCAGATACGAGGAAAATCACAGAAGATGGAGTATATTTCAGATCTCATATAGATGGCTCTAAACAGTTTTTAAGTCCTGAAAAATCGATTGAAGTACAAAATATTCTAGGCTCAGATATTATGATGTGCTTTGATGAATGCGCTCCATATCCAGCAGATTACGAATATATAAAGGAATCTGTTGACATGACAACTAGATGGGCAGTACGTTCCAAAGAAGCAAACAAGAATCCTGAAAGCCAAGCGCTATTTGGAATTGTTCAAGGTGGAATGTATAAAGATTTAAGAATAAAAAGCGCAAAAGCAATAACCGAAATTGGATTTGATGGCTATGCAGTAGGCGGATTAAGCGTTGGAGAACCACCAAAACTTATGAACGAAATGTTAGATGTAGTTGTGGATTATTTGCCTAAAGATAAGCCAAGATATAATATGGGAGTTGGCACTCCAGATTATTTAATTGAATCAGTTATGAGAGGTATAGATATGGCAGACTGCGTTTTGCCCACAAGAATTGCAAGAAATGGCACAGCAATGACATCGATAGGAAGAATTCCTGTAAAGAATGCAGTGTATAAATCAGATTTTTCAAAACTAGATGATGAATGTGATTGCTATACTTGTAAAAACTATTCAAAGGCTTATCTAAGACATTTATTCAATGTAGATGAAATTCTCGGATTACGGCTTTTAACCATACACAATCTTTATTTTCTGATAAAATTAATGAAGAATATTAGAGAATCTATAAAAAATGAGACTTTTCTTCAATTTAGGGATGACTTTTATTCAAAATATGGATATAATAAAGAGAGATACTAATTTATGAAAGAGAGGTGTTACCATTGCCAGCAGAACAATTTATGACTTTTTTGCCACTTATAGCTGTTATACTATTCTTCTATTTTGGAATTATGAGACCGCAAAAAAAGAAAGAAAAAGAAATACAAGCCATGAGAGAATCTATCAAAGTTGGTGACGATATCTTAACGATTGGCGGTATAGTTGGTAAGGTAGTAGTAGTTAAAGAAGATATGCTCACCATAGAAACGGGAGCTCCGAAAAGCAGAATAGAACTTTATAAATGGGGAATCAATTCTAAAATCGAAAAGTAAAGAGAGGAATTCATATGAAATATATTAAAACACTCACTAAAGGTACATCGAATGACAATAATAAACATATAGGATGCGGCGAATGCCAAACATCTTGCCAATCTGCATGTAAAACATCATGCACAGTTGGTAATCAAAAATGCGAAAACGAAAGTCGTTAGACTAAAAGGAAGTGGGGAACCACTCCTTTTTATTTTGGGGGAGAATAATGAACGCGCAAATACACAAGTATTACTTAAATGGCAATTATATAGTAATGGACACTGTAAGTGGAGCTGTCCATATAACAGATAAAATTATATACGACATAATTGACGACATACCGATATTGTCGAAAGAAGAAATTAAAGCCAAATATAAAAATGACTATAAAAATTCAGAAATCGATCAAGCGATTATGGAAATAAACGAATTAATTAAACTAGGCCAGCTTTATAAAAAAGAGGACACTAAAGTCAAATATGAATATAATAGTGAAAATATTATTAAAGCAATGTGTCTTCATGTCGCTCATGATTGCAATTTAAAATGCAAATACTGTTTTGCAGCACAGGGAAATTTTCATGGCGAAAATCTTTTAATGCCACTTGAAACAGGCAAGAAAGCATTGGAGTTTTTAGCGAAAAATTCTGGCAAAAGAAGAAATTTAGAAGTAGATTTTTTTGGCGGCGAACCGACAATGAACTTTCCTGTTGTTAAAGAATTGGTAGCTTATGGCAGAGAGCTAGAAAAAATTTACAATAAAAACTTCAGATTCACTATAACTACGAATGGAATCTTACTTGATGATGATAAGATAGATTTTATAAATGAACATATGGACAATGTAGTTATGAGTTTAGATGGTCGCCGAGAAATCAACGATGAGATGCGTCCAACTGCGTCAGGAAAAGGCAGTTATGATATTATAATCCCTAAATTTAAAAAGCTAATAAAAAAAAGAGGCACAAAAGATTATTTTATTAGAGGAACTTTTACTTCAGAAAACTTAGATTTTGGTAAAGATATCTTAGACTATTATAATCAAGGCTTCGATAAAGTATCAATGGAACCAGTAGTAACTGATGAAAAAGAGCCGTATGCAATAAGAAAAGAGCATATTGAGGACATTAAAGCAGAATATGAAAGATTTTCGGCTGAGTATATAGAATTGATTGAGAAAAATCCAAATTTTTCTTTCTTTCATTTTCTAATAGATTTAAGTCAAGGACCTTGTGCCATAAAAAGAAGTGTAGGATGTGGTGCAGGTTCGGAATATATTGCCGTAACGCCAGAAGGAGATATATATCCATGTCATCAATTTGTTGGTGAAAAAGATTATATCATTGGCACATTAGATACTGGAATCACTAACATTAAACTTAGAGAAAAGTTTAAGCATGCGACCGTACATGATAAAGAAGATTGCATAAAATGCTGGGCTAAATATTATTGTAGTGGAGGCTGCCATGCCAACGCTTATTATAATAATAATGATATTTTAAAACCATACAAGATTGGATGCGAGCTAGAGAAAAAACGCATCGAATGCGCTATATCAATTTTAGCTGCTTTAGCATAAAAAAAGTATAAGGATTTAGAGTATATGAAATATATGGGGGCTAAGTCTTAGTATTATCGATCCTTTAAGGATTTTATCAACTAGACTTAGGAGGAAATATGTTTCAATATATTAAACCCAGACTTAAGAAGATATTCGCGATTTCAAATTTATATGGAATTGCACTTTATGCGTCAATGCAGGGACAAATTATAAAAGGCAAACTTTTAGACGGGGCAATGGGACGCATAACGATTAGTTTTAAGCATACAATCGGGATGATACTGCTGTTTTTATTAATAAATGCAGTATTTTCCTTTTTTTATGCGATTTTTACAGCAAGACAAGTTGCGGGTATATATTGCGACTTGAGATTAGATTATTTTGAAAAGTTATTTCAAAAGAGTTTGAAAAAATATTATAGTTTGCCCAAAGGGCAGATTACAGCAGAGTATACTTCACAATTATAAAAAATTAATAATAATTTTATTCAATATTTCAAATATCATTAGATTTTTTAAGTAGCGGAATCTTAGATTATGCAATAGATAGAAATTTAATTTAGGACTAGATTTAGATGACGATATTTTAATAGATAAATTAAGAATAGTAGGATTAGAAAAGTTAGCAACAACAGAAATATT
>JAUNVH010000032.1 GCA_030537765.1 Tissierellia bacterium
TCTACTATTGAATACCATGTAGACCAACCTCAATACGATTATAATTTGGAAAAGGCAAAAGAGCTGATGGCTGATGCTGGCTATCCAGATGGCTTCAAAGCTCATATTTGGGCACCAAATGACACTGAAAATATAAGAGGAATGGAATTTTTATCACAACAACTTTCAGAAATTGGAATCGATTTGGAAGTTACTCCATTAGAAGAGGGAACTTTATCAGACAAGATTTATTCAGCACAAACTCCTGAAGAATCGGAAGTTAATATGTGGTATGTAAGCTGGTCTGCCAGTGAATTTGACGGCGCAACAGTTAAGCTTTTCCACAGTGAAAACATTCCGCCAACAGCTCCTAATGTTTCATATTATATGAATCCAAAAGCTGACGAACTTATGGATAAAGGTGGAATTGAAGTCGATACTGCAAAGAGAGCTGAAATGTATAAAGAATTACAAGAAATTGTCTGGGACGATGCTCCTTGGATCTTCTTAGGTTCAGACATCTTACTTGCAGCTGAAAGAACAACAACTGAAGGCATATATATGATGCCAGGTGGAGGAATTAGATTTACACAAGCATCCACTACAAAATAAACAAAATATAAGGGTAGTTAGTAATTCTAATTACCCTTAAAATCTATCTAGATGACGAAATATATTAAAACTAAATAGAAGATGGTGAAGATATGAAAGAATATATTTTAAAACGATTATTAAATATGATACCAACGCTTTTCATTGTATCTTTAGTTGTATTTATGTTTATTCACTTAATACCTGGAGATCCGGCAAGACAGATTGTAGGTCACGATGCAACTATTGAAGAAGTTGAACTCGTTAGAGAAAAGCTAGGTTTAAAAGATCCACTTCATATACAGTATATAAATTTCATGAAAGGAATACTTTCAGGCAATTGGGGTGAATCCTTAAAAACTGGATTACCAGTATGGCAGATGATTTCTGAAAGACTAAAACCCACCCTGATACTGGCGCTATTTTCCATAACATGGTCTGTAATTGTGGGAATTACTTCAGGTATAATATCGGCCGTAAGACGCGGTAAACTCATTGACCATATTGTAATGGTCTTGACTTCATCGGGCATTTCAGTACCACTATTTTGGCTTGGACTTATGCTTATGCAGATTTTTTCTGTAAAATTGGGTTGGCTGCCAACGACTGGGGTCGATAAGCTCTCAGGCTATATTTTACCTGCGATAACACTTGGCGCCGGTATAACTTCGATGATTGCTAGATATACTAGGTCCTCAATGGTAGAAATTCTTAGAGAAAATTATATTAGAATGGCAAGGGCGAAAGGCCTTAGCGAATTTGTGGTAGTAAATAAACATGCACTAAGAAATTCTCTCGTAGATGTAATAACTATAGTAGGATTGCAATTTGGTTTCTTGCTTGGTGGTTCAGTTTTAGTAGAAAACGTTTTTGCCATACCGGGCTTGGGCAGTTTGTTAGTAAACTCCATTCTATTTCGTGACTACACAGTAGTTCAAAGCGTATTGCTTATGTTTACATTCCAATTTATGATTGTAAATTTGATTGTAGATATATTATATGGAGTATTCAATCCTAAGATTAAGTATGAATAAGGAGTATTTATTATGACTGAATTGACAAATAATATTAAAGAGGAAGAATTTGTAATTGAACATCCGGCAAAGGAACTGATTAGAAAATTCTTGAAGAAGAAGCCGGCCGTCATATCTTTGATTTTCCTATTGATTTTAGTTGTAATAGCAATTGTTAGGCCAGCTCCTTATGATATTTCACAACCTGATTATGCAAATGTATTGAGTGGGCCAACTAGTGAGCATTGGTTTGGAACTGATGAATACGGCAGGGACATTTTTAGCAGAATGCTTCACGGCACAAGACTATCTCTTTCTGTGGCGTTAGTTGGGGTAACTATTGGTGCATTTATTGGCACAATTTTGGGAGTTATTGCAGGCTATTACAGAGGGCCAATCGAAAAAATAATCATGCGCATAACAGATGTGTTATTGTCATTTCCAGGACTACTTTTAGCAATAGGAATAGTTGCAATTATTGGACCGGGCTTGACAAATGTGGTCATATCTATTGCCATCTCAGGTATACCAAATTTCACTAGGATAATAAGAAGTAATACACTTGCGATTAAAGAGCTATTATATATTGAAGCTAGCCGATCCATAGGTGTGGGAGATTTTAGACTCTTATTTAAACATATATTCCCTGGAACAATTCCGCCGCTATTGGTTTCTTATACAATGCGTTTGGGAACTGCTATAATTTCAGCTGCATCCCTATCGTTTTTAGGCTTTGGCGCTAGTTCCAAAAATCCAGACTGGGGCGCAATGCTTTCAACTGGCCGAGATTATATTGGACTTGCTCCACATATGATACTCTATCCTGGCTTGGCAATATTTTTCACTGTTTTAGCCTTCAATCTTTTGGGCGATGGCTTGAGAGATACATTGGATCCTAAATTAGATTAAGGAGTTATTACTATGGTAGAAAAATTATTAGATGTAAAAGATTTGACAACACAATTTAAAATGGACAAGGGCAATTTAGTCGCCATAAATCATATTTCATTCCATATTAATAACGAAGAAGTTGTGGGCCTAGTTGGGGAAAGCGGAAGTGGAAAATCGGTCACATCGCTATCCATGTTAAAACTATTGCCACAAAACGGCGAAATAATAAGCGGAGAAGTGCTTTTAAATAATGAAGATATTTTGAAATATGACAAAAAGCAAATCAGGAAAATTAGAGGCAAAGATATTGCAATGATTTTCCAAGACCCTATGTCGGCTTTAAATCCTGTGCTAAGAGTTGGCAATCAGATGATGGAACCTATAATGTTACACTTAGGTTATAGTAAAGAGCGAGCAAAAGAGCATGCAATAAATATGTTAAAAGAAGTTGGAATTCCTGCAGCCGAAGATGTGTTCAATAGATATCCTCATCAGCTATCAGGCGGTATGACACAAAGGGTCATGATTGCAATGGGACTATCTTCAAAACCAAAAGTTTTAATTGCGGATGAGCCAACAACGGCTCTAGATGTAACTATTCAGGCGCAAGTTTTGGAATTGATGCTAGAACTTAAAAAGACGAATAAGGTTGGCATTTTATTAATAACACACGATTTGGGTGTAGTTGCTGAAATGTGTGATAGAGTCATTGTAATGTATTGTGGACGTATTGTAGAATCAGCAGAAGTGTTAGAACTGTTTGAAAATCCGCTTCATCCTTACACTAGAGGACTTATTGCCTCAGTTCCAAAAATAGGACAAAGCGAAGAAGAACTTCATTATATTCGGGGCAGAGTTCCAGATTTGTCTCAATTGCCCAAAGGCTGCAAATTTGCACCTAGATGTGATTATGCAATAGACAAATGTCTAAACGAAGAACCAATTTTGAGAAAACTAGGTGAACAAAGAGAAGTTAGATGTCATTTAGTAAATGAGAGGGGGGATTTCATTGGCTCATGTATTGGTAGAATTAAAAAATGTAGAAAAGAGATTTATTGCCTCCAAAAAACTATTTGGAGAAACTAAATATGTAAATGCATTAAATGGAATCTCATTTAAAATCAAAAAGGGGGAAACTTTTGCACTAGTAGGCGAAAGTGGTTGTGGAAAATCCACCACAGGCAGAGTGATAAATAAACTTATCGAAACAGATGGTGGAGAAATTTGGTTCGATGGTGAAAATATAACTAATTATACAGTATCTCAGATGAAACCTCTCAGGAGCAAAATGCAGTTTATATTTCAAGACCCCTATGGCTGTTTAAATCCTAGAATGAAAATAAGAGAGATTGTAGGAGAGCCTTTAAGGGTGCATACTAATTTGACAGAAAAAGAAAGATATAAAAGAGTTTTAGAATTACTCGATATTGTCGGATTAAACGAGCGCCATGCTCAAGGTTATGCGCATGAATTTTCAGGCGGTCAAAGACAGAGAATCGGAATTGCAAGAGCTTTAACTGTAAATCCCAGTTTAGTAATTGCAGATGAGCCAGTATCGGCGCTAGATGTATCGATTCAAGCGCAAGTTATAAATCTTATGAAAGATTTGCAAAAAGAATTCAGCTTGACCTATCTATTTATATCACACGATCTTTCAGTAGTAGAAAATATTTCAGATAGGATTGGAGTAATGTATCTAGGTCATATTGTAGAAATTACAGACAAAAAGACGCTTTATGAATCGCCATTACATCCATATACGCAAGCGCTGCTTTCGGCCATACCGATAGCAGACCCTAGAAGAAAAAGGGACAGAATTATTCTAAAAGGCGATATTCCCAATCCAATCGATTTGCCAAAAGGATGCACTTTTAACACCAGATGCAAATATGCATTTGATAAATGCTTTGAAGAAAAACCGACGCTAAAAGAGATTACAGATGATCACTATGTAGCATGTCATTTAAAATTTGATTAAAGGAGATTTTAATTTATGAAAAGAGTATTAGTTGGAGCAATCCATCACGAATCTAACTCTTTCAATCCCATAATTGCAACAGAAGAAGATTTTGCAGTTTTAAAAGGAGAAAAATTATTTGAAAATATAAGAGAAAACGACTCGCTTTCGGGCGTAATCGTTACTCTAAAAAATGCTGGATATGAAGTCATACCGACAGTATCTGCAAGAGCAGTGCCAAATGGACTTGTTGATTATGACTTTTATATGAATACGAAAAATGAAATAATAGATAGAGCCAAAAAAGCAAACGAGGAAAAGCCCTTAGATGCCATATGCCTTTCACTTCACGGTTCAATGAGAATTAAAGACTTTGGCGAGGCAGAAGGTCCGCTACTATCAGAACTTAGAGAGCTATTCCCAGACATTCCAATCTATTCATCGCTAGATATGCATACGACTATGACGAAAATGATGCATGATAACTGCGATGGATTTGTCGGCTATAAATGTGCTCCACATACTGATTGCACAGAAACTGGCGAACATGCTGCAAAAATGACAATTGAAGCATTGGAGGACGGTGTTATTGGAAAATCGGCATGGGTTAAGGTGCCTATACTCGTTGCAGGCGAGAAATCTGCCACTACAACAGAACCTATGATAAGCCTTATAAATGCTTTGCGAGAAGTGGAAAAAAGAGAGGGCATAATGGCTGCATCATATCTGATGGGATTTCCATGGGCAGACAATGAGGATAGCTCGGTTGCCGTACATGTAGTTGCTAGGGACGATCAAAAATTGGCAGATGATGTGGCAGTAGAACTTGCTAAATTGATTTGGTCCAAAAGATATGATTTTGATTTTGAAACAGACGATGTTTATCACAATGAAGAAGCTTTAGATAAAGCATTTGAAGCAGTAAAAAAAGGCGTGAAGCCTGTTTATATATCAGATTCAGGCGACAATCCCACAGCAGGAGCTTCCTCAGATAACACTGAGTTTTTAAAATTGATAATTGAAGATGAAAGAGCGATGAATCTCGATATGCCTATAATTTATGGAGGCTTTTACGATCCAATTGCCACTAAAAAATGCGAAAACAAAGTTGGCGAAGAAATCACATTAACTTTTGGTGCTCATTTTGATAAAGTAGGTTCATCACCAATTGAGATAAAGGGTATTGTAAAGTCTTATATTAAAGATTGGACTAAATTTAAATTTCCAAAAGGTGATATTGCAGTATTTTCAGCTGGTGGAGTAGATATAATAATTGCGGAGCAACATATTGGATATACAGACCCTGAGCTCTATCGCGATTTAGGTCTTAAGCCAGATGAGGCAAATATTATAATCTGCAAATTGGGATATTTAACTCCAGGCCATAAAGCTATTTCAAAAAGGTCAATCATGGCGCTTACTAAGGGCAATACTAATGAAGATTTAAAGAGTATTGACTACAAATTAGTTAAAAGACCAATTTTTCCATTAGATGAAGATTTTGAATATAATGCAAAAGATTATTTAATTCGAAAGGAAAGTGAATAGTTTTGATACTAGAAGTTTGTGTCGATTCTTTAAAATCTTTGAAAATTGCAAAAGAAGCAGGTGCTGATAGAATTGAGCTTTGCAGTGCTTTAAATATTGGGGGATTAACTCCAAGTTTTGGACTTATGTGTCAAGCAAAAGAGATTAAAGACATTGAAATCTTTGTAATGATAAGACCTAGATCGGGTGATTTCTTATATACTGACGAAGAATTTGAGACTATGAAAAAAGATATAGAAATTGTAAAAAAACTTGGCTTTGACGGAATTGTAACTGGAATTTTAAAGGAGAGCGGGAATATAGATTTAATCAGAATGAAAGAAATTGCAGACTTTGCAAGACCTTTAAAAGTAGCATTACATCGAGCGTTTGATGATGCTTTGGAACCAGAAGCTGATATTGATTGTTTGATCGATATAGGAATTATAAGAATATTAACTTCAGGTCAGAAAAAAACTGCATCATTAGGAGCAGACTATATCGCAAAAATTCAAAAACAATTTGGAGATAGAATTGAAATCATGCCCGGTGCAGGTATAAATGCTGAAAATATTGAACGGCTTCATAATAAAGTAAATTGCAAAAATTATCATATGTCGGGAAAAGTAGATATTGGTAGCCAAATGATATATAAAGATTATATTGAGAGAATGGAAACTCCAAAAAGCGAACTGATAGTTGAAATAGCAGATTATGAAAAGATAAAAGCCGTAAGAGATATTTTAGATTCAATTTGAGATTAGACAAAATTAGACAGCAATATAATTATAAAAATTAAGATTATAATTATAAATGGAGGATTGAGGGTGCGAAAAGTAATAGGAATAGATTTAGGCGGCACAGGCATATTTGGAGCCGTCATGAACGAAAATGGAGAAATTTTAAAGAAAGCTGAGAAACAGACGCCTTCCAACAAAGGTAGAAAGGCTGTACTTGAGGCTATAATTGAGATTATAGAAAGGCTTTGGTCTCCTGATATTCTCGGAATAGGAATTGGAAGTCCTGGCTGCATAGATTCAGAAAATGGAAGAGCCCTAGAAATTGGTGGCAATATTTCTGGCTGGGCAAATACCGACATCAGAGGAGAAATAAAAAAGGCCTATCCGAATACTCCGATATACGTAGAAAATGATGCCAATGTCGCTGGACTTTGTGAAGCTTGGATGGGCGCAGGCAAAAATCTTAATTCATTCGTAATGCTCACACTTGGTACGGGCGTTGGCGGAGCAATATATTTGGAAGATGGAAGACTAATCAAGGGGTATAATTTTCAAGGCGCCGAACTTGGCCATGCAATCCTTTATCCCAAAGGTAAAATTTGCAATTGTGGCCAAAGAGGTTGTGTAGACAAATATCTTTCGGGCCATAGCATTGAAGAAAAGTATTTTGAACTTACAAAAGAAAAGAAAAGTGGAAAGGACATATTTAAAGATTCTGAAAAAGATCCGATAGCAGCTAAGATTATTGAAGAATATGCTGAAGATCTGGCGATCTATTTAGTGAGTTTAAAAAATATATTCGATCCACAGGGCATAATTATAGGTGGCGGCGTCATAAATTCAAAAGCCTTTTGGTGGGATAAAATGCTTAAATACTATAAAATCCATTCCAATTCAATCAAGTCGATGCAGATAGTTCCAGCTAGATATCTAAACGACGCTGGCATGATTGGGGCAGGGAGAATTGTATTTATTAATGAAGCAGATAAAAAATAATTATAAATGATATTTAAAAATCACAGTATACTTTAGTGTAAACTGTGATTTTTTAATTAATATTTTCCAGACTCTGTTATCAGCTTTTTAAAATCTTTTGGCGAAAGTCCTTTATATCTTTTAAATAGTTCTGAAAAGCGACTGGGGTTTTTATATCCAACAATTTTTGCAATTTCTTTTATACTCATATCGGTGCTGATAAGAAGATGTTCAGCTTTTTGCATTCTTAGACGCTGTATATATTCTGTAATTGAGAAATTGTGATAGAGCTTGAAACTTGTCTTTAATTTGCTCTCGCTCATGCAAGCAATTTTTGAAAGTGTAGATAGCTTGATATTGAAATTATAATGGTCTTCAATATAGCTTGTGATTTCTTTAATGGCGATTTCATCTTGTAAATTGAGATTTGCTTGCTCATTTTTTTTATTTGAATTTAGATATAAAACCATCATCGAAATTATTTCATAGACTTTAGATTCGTAAAAAATCTTTGCGATTTCTGCATCTTCGTCGAAATTTGCAACTTCATACATTATTTGATTTATCTTTGGCAAATATAGATTGCCTTTATTCTTAAACAATTGGCTGAAATCGATATTTAAATCTGGCCATTTATCTTTCAGATGCTTTTCAATAAACTCGCTTGAAAAATCAATCGAAACAGCCTTTAACTCGACTTGTGGATGGTAGATGACTTTGTATCTTTCATTAGGTTCATAATATCTCAAAGTATTGGGTGAAAGACTTTGATAAGGATAGAACTCCTCAGCAGCAACGCTGATATATAAGACTAATGTATAACGGTCGGGAATTACGGTGTCTAAGACGGCATCTGTATTGAAATTTAGCTTGTCGATTTTCCAAGAATAGCTATTATTAAAGCTATAGATCCAGCAGATTCCATCACAAAATTCTTCTTTAACAGTATAAGTTTCGCCAAGCTTTTTATAGTTCCAATCGGATTTTTTATAAAAATTAGATTTATCTATTTGCATTTTCTACCTCGATAAGTTATTTAGATACCTCGATTAGATTAAAGAACTATAATCGATAGTATGTATTTATAGATGATTATATAATAAATATGAAAATTAGCAAATATAGTTTTAGCTAATCAAGATAGGAGGACATTTATGAAATTATACAAAAAACTTTTACAATATGTACCTGAAAGGATACATCTAGTATTTGTTTCAATTATTTTTGCGGTTATTGCTGCATTTATGCAAATAGGTGCATATTGGTATTTATGGTGCTTTTTTAAAGAATTGATTACAAATCAAAATTCTGTAGGCAGTATCTATTATGCAAAATTTATCGTAATTTTATTTATTGCTTATGGCATTATGACATTTATTTCAATAACGGCATCGCATTATCTAGGTTTTAGATTAGAAACTAATCTTAGAAAACATGGTGCTATAAAACTAATGGACGCCTCATTTGGATTTTTTGACAAATATGAATCGGGCAGAATTAGAAAGATTATAGACGATAATGCAGCCGAAACTCATCATACGGTGGCGCATTTAATTCCTGACAATACTTTGGCAATTTGCACTCCCATACTTATGATTCTTTTGACTTTTAAAATCGATTATCGACTGGGCATACTTTTAATTATAAATCTAATTATCGGAATCTTTCAGTTTAAGGGCATGATGGGTGGCGGTGAATTTATGCAAGGTTATACTGAAGCGATTGAGCGCATGAGTGCGGAGACGATTGAATATATTAGAGGTATGAAAATTTTGAAAATTTTTGGCATAACTGTCAGACATTATAAATCGTTAATTGAGGCAATTATGGCTTATTCTGAATATACTATAAAATATGTTTTTTCTTGTAAAAATCCATATGTATGGTTTCAGGTGCTATTTAATATTTTTGCAACTTTTACAATTCCTTTTGGGCTTTATTTTATCTCAAAAGGCGAGCCCAAAGCTTTGAGTCTTGCAAAGACTTTATTCTTTGCTGCTTTTTCAGTCGTGGCATTTTCTTCTTATATGAGAATTATGTTTGCAAGCCAACATAATTTTATCGCTAATCAAGTAGTCGATAAATTAGAGGCTTTAATAGCCGAGATGGACGCAGCTAAATTAGAATATGGAGATATAGATAAGCTAGAAAAATTTGATATTGAATTTGAGAATGTCTATTTTAAATATGATGAAGAATATGTTTTGAAAAATTTGAGTTTTAAATTAGCTGAAAATAAGACATACGCATTAGTTGGACCATCGGGTGGAGGTAAAAGCACAATTGCAAAACTTATTTCAGGTTTTTATTCAATCGATAGTGGAAAAATCAAAATAGGAAATAGAAATATTAGTGATTATACTGAAGACGCTATTTCTAAAAATATCGCTTTCGTTTTTCAAAATTCAAAGTTATTCCAGATGAGCATCTATGACAATGTAAAATTGGGCAATAAAAACGCTAATGATAAAGAGATTATGGAGGCACTAAAATCGGCTCAATGCGAAGAGATTATAAACAAATTTCCTCAAAAAGAGCATACTATAATCGGCTCAAAGGGAGTTCATCTATCGAGAGGCGAAATCCAGCGCATAGCAATAGCAAGAGCTATGCTTAAAAATGCCAATATAATAATCTTAGATGAAGCGTCGGCAGCTGCCGATCCAGAAAATGAACACGAATTGCAAAAGGCATTCTCAAATCTGATGAAAGGAAAGACCACAATTATGATTGCGCATAGACTTAGCACAATTAGAAATGTAGACGAGATATTATTGATAGAGCATGGCGCAATTATAGAGAGGGGTTCTCATGAAGAACTTATGACGAAATGTGGACGTTATAAAGAATTGCAAGATTTGTTTTATAAAGCCAATGAATGGAGGGCACAATGAAAAGATTTTTAAAAGAAAAATTTCAATTGACTGATACTGGCGCAGAGGGCTTGAGAAAATCGATTCTAGCTTCATTTTGGTATTATGTTTCGCTGATGCTTCCAATGATTATATTTTTGTCATTTGTAAAATTAGTCATTGATAATAAAATTGTGAGTCCATATATTTACGGAATTGTGATAATAATTGCGACGATTATAATCTATTTTGTAATTAATCGAGAATATAAGACTTCGTATAACGAAACTTACAAAGAATCAGCCAATTTGAGAATTGAAATTGCCGATATTTTAAAATCTTTGCCAATCTCTTATTTTTCAAAGCATGATGTATCCGATCTTGCGCAGACTATTATGGCAGATGTTTCAGCAATTGAACACGCACTTTCTCATGCAGTTAATCATGCATTTGGCTTGATATTTTTCTTCTGTCTAATCTCGACTATGCTACTTATTGGCAATTTTAAATTGGCATTATGCGTAATATTGCCGATACTCTTGTCATTACTTTTATTATTTATTTCAAAGAGAAATCAGATATCAATGCGTAAAAAACATTATAAAATACTCAGAGATATTACTGAATATTTTCAATCTTCAATAGAAAATAATAACGAGATAAAAAGCTATGATTTAAAAGAGGAGACTTTAAAGAAACTTCTCAAAGATTTAGAAGATTCCGAGAAACTTCAAGTCGAATCAGAACTAAGTCAGTCCATACCTGTTTCAGTAGCAGGCTGGATTACTAATCTTTCAATCGCATTTACGATATATTTTGGAGTAAATTTCTTTATGTCAGGAGAACTCGAATTCATAAATCTTATCGGGTATACTCTGGCAGCCGTTATGATTTCTAATTCTTTTGTGACATTATATCTATATATTGCAGAGATTTTTTATTTAGATGCTAGAATCAATCGCATAAAAGAATTGAGATCGACCAAAATTCAAACTGGAGAAATTCAAGAATTTGATAATTACGATATTACTTTTGAAAATGTTAGATTTTCATATGACAAAAATGAAACCGAAGTTATAAAAGGTATAAGCTTCGTAGCTAAGCAAAACGAAATTACTGCACTTATTGGGCCTTCAGGTTGCGGAAAGAGTACAATTTTAAGACTTATTTCTAGGCTTTTTGATTACGATAGCGGAAAAATCTATATCGGCGACAAAGATATTAAAACTGTAGAAACTGAATGTCTATTTGAGAAGATATCGATAGTTTTTCAAGATGTAGTCTTGTTCAATACTTCCGTAATGGAAAATATTAGAATTGGAAATATAAATGCAAGTGATGAAGAAGTAATGAATGCAGCGAAAATTGCAGGATGTGAAGAATTTATTGACAATTTGCCTGAAAAATATAACACCTTTATCGGCGAAAATGGCGCAAAACTTTCTGGAGGTGAAAGGCAGAGACTTTCGATTGCAAGGGCACTATTAAAAGATGCTCCAATTATTCTATTAGATGAAATTGCAGCCTCATTAGATGTGGAAAATGAATTCAAATTGCAACAGGGACTTAATCGATTGATTAAAGATAAGACGGTAATAATTATCTCGCATAGGATGAAGTCGATTGAAAATGTAGATAAAATTGTACTGTTAAATGCTGGATTAATAGATTCGATTGGTAGGCATGATGAGCTATTAGAAAAATCTGAACTCTATAGAAATCTGATTGAAAAGTCGAAAAAGACTGAAGAATTTAAATATTAAAAATTTAAGGGGCGATTATCGCCTCTTTTTTTGATTTTATTCTCAACTTCTATTATAATTACTAATTGAATGTTATTAAGCTTTATTAATCAAATTTCGTAATTTTTGTAAAAATATTTATCGATACTGTACTAATTTTGTTTTTTATGATAAAATATAGTCAAAGGAGAATATAGATGGAAGCTTTGAGAAAGAGATTTATGAGATATCGAAAAGAATATACTATTTTATTGTTATTATCACTAGTCGTGTTGGGGATTATGATATATCATTTCATAAGTAACAGCAGAGATTACACTTTTGAAGAGCAGAGTAATATTATAATACATATTCAGCAATCAAATTATAATGATTTGAATGCAATGTGATATGTTTTATATTTAAATTAAAATTAAATTTGAAATAGCGATCTAAGTTTTGGATCGCTTTTTTTAAACTCAAATCAATTATCTCAAAGCTTGTGATTTCTTGCTTAAAATCGTCTTATTTGCTATAATTTATTTATTATGCAAAGAAAAAATTTTATCTAAATAAAGGGGAAATATAAATGATTGAAAACTTGGAAAAACTTAGGAAAGAGGTGCTTGAAGCCGTTGAATCAGCTAAATCTTTAGACGAAATCGAAAAGATTAGAGTTGCAAATCTTGGCAAAAAAGGCACCCTAACTGCTATTATGAAAGGTATGGGCAAACTCTCGGCTGAGGAAAGACCCAAAGTCGGCGCAGTGGCAAATACTGTTAGAGAAGATATTACTAATTCAATTGAACAAAAGTTTTCAAAAATTAAAAAAGCATTAGATGATAAAAAATTAAAAGCCGAAAAAATAGATATATCTTTAGAAAAACATAGTATTATCTATGGCCATGAACATCCGCTAATGAAGACTATGAAAGAATTGGAAGATCTCTTTGTTTCGATGGGCTTCAGTGTTATCACTGGTCCTGAAATTGAAAGTGTGGAAAATAATTTTGACGCATTGAATTCGCCAGAGGACCATCCGTCGAGAGATATGTCTGATACTTTCTATATCGACAAGACGACATTGCTTAGAACGCATACTTCTCCTGTACAAGTTAGGGCAATGAAAAAATATGGCGCTCCAATAAAAATGGTATCGCCTGGCAGAACGTTTAGATTTGACGACGTTGACGACACCCATTCGCCAATGTTTCATCAGATTGAGGGTTTAGTCGTAGACGAAGGCATTTCAATGGCGGATATGATTGGGACAGTAAATATTTTTATAAAATCATTCTTAGGTGAACATATCGAAACACGTTGGAGACCGCATTATTTTCCGTTCACTGAACCTTCAGCCGAAGTCGATGTAACTTGTCATTATTGTGACGGCGAAGGTTGCAAGGCTTGTAGCATGACCGGTTGGAGCATGGAACTTCTAGGTTGCGGAATGGTTCACCCGAAAGTTTTACAAAACTGCGGAATTGATCCTGAAAAGTATACAGGATTTGCTTTTGGAATGGGCATTGACAGAATTGCAATGGTAAAATATGGAATTTCAGATTTACGATTGCTCTTTGACAATGACAATAGATTCTTGAATCAGTTTTAGGAGGAATGAGATGTTATTACCTGTTAATTGGTTAAAAAAATATGTAGATATAGATATGCCCATAAAGGAACTTTCAGACGGGCTTAGTAATTCAGGTTCTCATGTGGAATCTATTGCTATTAGAAGCGAGGGCATTGAAAAAATCGTCGTTGGAAAAATTTTAGATATAAATAAGCATCCAAATGCCGATAAATTAGTACTGTGTAGTGTCGATATAGGCGATAAAGAACCTCTCGAATTAGTCACTGGAGCTCCAAATGTCGAAGCTGGACAATATGTAATGGTTGCAGTGCTGGGCGCTAAACTTAAAGGCGATTTTGAAATTAAAGCCACCGATTTTAGAGGCATAGAATCTAAGGGTATGCTGTGCTCTTTGGCTGAACTTGGATATTCTCAAAGTGTGATACCTAGAAAATATCGAGACGGTATATTCGTATTTCAAGACGAACAAATTCCAGGAGAAGATGCGCTAAAACTTTTAGATCTATATGAACCTATTATTGAATTTGAAATCACACCGAATAGACCAGATTGCCTTTCAATCATAGGAATGGCAAGAGAAACTGCCGGCACATTTTCTAAAGAATTGAAAATTCCAAAGATTGAAATTGAAAATGAAGTTGACGATATAAAAGACTATATGAAGTCTATTAAAATAGAAACCGAAAATTGCAATAGATATTATTCTAGAGTTTTAAAAGATGTAGTAGTTAAAGAATCGCCATTATGGCTACAAAATGCGCTTATGGCAGCTGGTGTTAGACCAGTTTCTAATATTGTAGATTTGACAAACTATGTAATGTTAGAATTTGGAAATCCTCTTCACGCATTCGATTTGGACTTTTTGAAAAATCAAACTATCGGCGTTCGTCAGGCGAAAGACGGAGAAATTATAAAGACATTAGATGAAGTCGATCGCAAATTGACAAAAGACGATATGATTATTACTGATGGCGAAAATCCGATAGGAATTGCTGGAATAATGGGCGGCTTTAATTCTGAGATAAATGATGACACTAAGACTGTAGTGTTGGAGGGTGCAAACTTTGATCAAAAGTGTATTCGTCTAAGTTCAAAGCGATTGGGACTTCGCACAGAAGCCAGTGCTAGATTTGAAAAGGGCTTAGATCCCAATTTGCCACAATTGGCAGTAGATAGAGTTTGTCAATTGGCTGAAGAAATTGGCGCAGCTACAGTCGTTAAGGGCTCAATCGATATTTATAAAAATCCGCCAAAGAGAAAAGTTATTGAACTCAGACCAGAAAGGGCGAATGCACTTTTAGGAACTGATCTATCTGTCGAACAGATGCTAAAATATTTAAACGGTTTGGAGATTAAATCGGGTTTTGACGGAACTACTATTTTGGCTGAAATTCCTTCGTTTAGAAACGATTTAAATATCGAAGTTGATTTAATCGAAGAGATAGGAAGACTTTATGGCTTTGACAATCTAGTGCCAACACCGATTAGAGGCGATGTTACAGTTGGAGAAAAACCAAAATTTAAAGACGTTGAAGCAATTGTAAAGCCAATAATGTCTGGACTTGGCTTTAATGAAATAATGACTTATTCGTTTATATCGCCGTCAACATTTGACAAGCTCTGTGTGCCTGAAGATAGCAAATTGAGAGATGTAGTGAAGATATTAAATCCACTAGGTCAAGAATATTCAATTATGCGAACTACTATGATTGGCAATTTGTTGGATGTACTATCTAGAAACAGAAATAGAAATATTCCTTCAATGCTTGCATATGAGATTGGAAACACTTTTTCTTTAGATAAAGACGAGGACGATTTGCCAACTGAACGCTTAAAAATGATAATTGGTTTTTATGACCACGATAAAGATTTTTACTATCTCAAAGAGAGTTTAGAAATTCTTTTCGAAAGACTTGGTATTACAGATTATGATTTTGTGACCAATGAAGAAAATTCTACATTTCATCCGGGCAGATGTGCAGATATTTTGATAAATGGTGATTATGTGGGCGCAATTGGTGAAATTCACCCAGATATTAGAAAGAATTACGATATTAAAGACAGAGTCTATGCGGCAGAAATTGATTTTCAAACTATGGTCGAGTTATATACTTCTAAGAGAGTTTATAAGCCGCTACCAAAATATCCGGCTATGAAAAGAGATTTTGCATTCGTTATGGACAGAGATTTGGAAATGCGCCATATAAAAGAAATTGCAATCAGAGAGGCTAAAGACTTATTCGAGAGCTTTGAAGTCTTTGATATATACACAGGCTCTCAAATTGATGATGATAAAAAGAGTGTCGCTTTTTCAATTTCATTCAGATCGCATGACAGAACTTTAGTAGATGAAGAAGTAAATAGATTAATGGAAAATATAATCGAGTCGATTGAAGAAAATCTCGATGCAGAACTTAGAAAATAATTAGGAGGGAGAATATTGAGCGCAAAGAGTAAAGTTACAATAAAGATTTTAGAATATGATTTTACATTGACAGGCTATGACGAGCCAAAATATTTAGAAGATCTTGGCGAAAAAGTGAACTCAATTATCAAAGAATTGAGATCTAGAAATCCTAAATTGAATCAGACTGAGAGCTTGATACTTGCGGCGCTCAATCTCTGTGACGATTTAGAAAAAGAAAAACAAAAGAGCGAGCGAGTTATAGAGAATTTAAAAGGCGATTTAGAACAGAAGAAGATTTTAGAATACGAAAAGAAATTAGAAGAATTGGAAGCTTTAAAACGCAAAAATAATGAACTGAACGATTCTATCGAAAAACTAAAATCTGCTGAAAATTACGCTTCTCAAAAAGCACAGACTGAACTTAAAAAGAGTAAGGAGCTCTATTCTAAAAACGAAAATTTAATAAAGCAAAGAGAAGACGATCAGAAACTGATTGAAGATTTAAAAAAAGAAAATCAAAAATTTAAACAGATTAATTTTGAAACTCAAACTGAAAATGTGAAGTTAAAAAAAGAAATTCAGGAGTCTATTGATAGAAATTATGCAAAAAATCGTCAAAAGTCAGGAAAGTAACTGATAAATAAAGAAATTTGTTTAAAAATTAATGCTTATATCATAATCAATTAGTGTTTATTAAACACTATCTGCAAAATAATTGAGGTGTTTTATGAGTAATACTATATATTTAGTATTTCTTGGTATATTTATTTTAATTATTGGAGTTAATTACAATTATTTAAATAATCCAAAACCATATCCACCAGAGAAGATTAGAGAAGAATTTAAAAAAGGACGAGAAAGATTATCTTATTATAAGTATAGAGGCTTGTCGCATTATATTCTTCCAAGACTAGTTAAAAGTGAGTCTAATTGGATTAATGGAAATAGCTATTGGTATAAATCTTCTATCAAATTAGGAAGTATGGGAATACTTATTACATTGATTACAATGATATTAGGGGAAGTATTTAATCTATATGATTATTTAATTGGTATGTTTATTATTTTAATACCTATAATTTTGGGAATGATATTTATCTGTTATCGAATGGAAAAATATATTTTAAAGGATTAAAATTAGCAGAATATGTATATAGGATGATTGTATTATCTTAAAGATTTATATAGAAAAGAGAATTGAATGTGAATATTTATGAATAAAAATATAGAACTGCTTGCACCTGCTGGTTCTTTGGAGGCTTTAAAGGCAGCAGTGCAGGCAGGTTGTGATGCGGTATACTTGGGCGGCGCAAATTTCGGTGCAAGAGCTTATGCAAAAAACTTTGATGAAAATGAAATCTTAAAAGCTATTGAATACTGTCATTTAAGAGATATTAAGCTCTATGTGACAGTCAATACTTTATTGAAAGATGAAGAAATTGAAGATGCCTTAAATTATGCCGCTTTTTTATATAGGGCCGGAGTCGATGCAATAATTGTGCAAGATCTCGGCTTTGCTAATCTTTTGAAGAAAAAATTTCCCGATTTCGATTTGCATGCAAGCACCCAAATGACGATCTATGATCTAAATGGTGCAAAATTTGCAAAAGAAATGGGGATAAAAAGAGTAATCTTAGCTCGAGAAACCAAACTTTCAGAGATAGAGAAAATAAACACCAATACTGATTTGGAAATAGAAGCCTTTGCTCACGGAGCTTTATGCGTAAGCTATTCGGGCCAATGTCTTCTTAGCTCAATGATTGGTGGTAGAAGTGGAAATAGAGGCAGATGCGCACAACCTTGCAGAAAACCATATACAATCTTAGATTCTACTAAGAAAATTTTAACAGATGAAAAATATTTTTTAAGCCCTAGAGATTTGGCGCTTGGCAATAATTTAAATGCATATATTGAAAAGGGAATTGATTCAATAAAAATCGAGGGCAGGATGAAACGCCCAGAATATGTGTATCAAGCCGTTAAAACGTATAGAAATATTATAGATGGCAATAAAAACCAAAAAGATATGGAAGAATTAAAGTCCATATTTAATAGAAGCTTTACAAAAGGCTTGCCATTAAAAGATTTTGCAAATGATTATATTAATACAAAAAGACCGAACAATCAGGGCATTGAGGCTGCAAAAATTTTAAGCAAAAAGAAAAATGGATTAGAAATTTTAGCCTTAAAAGATTTAAATCACAAAGACACAATCGAGCTGGAAAAAAATGGCGAACCATATGTATTTACATTTCCCAGAGATTTGAAAAAAGGCGAAAAATTTTTGTGGCATATAAAATTTAAACCTGATTCCAATAGTATCAGAAGAATTGTAGATATTGACTTGATAGATAGTATTAATAAAAAATTAGAAAAAGATAGATTTTTGATTCCGATCAATTTTGAAATCGAATTGCGAATTGGAAATAAGCCAAAACTAAAGGCTGTTGCAAAAGGTAAAATGATTGAAATTATCGGCAAAGATATAATCGAAAGAGCTAAAAACAGGCCAATTACGGAAGAAAACATTCAAGAACAATTATCTAAAACTAAAGATAGCATTTTTTATTTAGACGATTTAAAAATTTTTATGGATGAAGATATATTTATGCCGCTCAAAACTTTAAATGCGCTGAGAAGAGAGGCTTTGGAAGAACTGGAAAAAACTATTTCAAATAAATATTCACAGAGGATATCTAAAGATCCAATTGTCATTGCAAGAAAATCTATAAAGAGAAATGCAAAGACAATCAGCGTGGAAATCTTAAATTCAGATATTTTTAAAAAATTGCCGCTAAATAATATTCAAAGAATCTATTTTAAATATCTAAATAATCTAGAATCAGATATCATAAAAGCAAAAGAAAGAAATATAGAATGTGTTATAAGCACTGAAAATATTGCGACTGAAAGTGAATATTCAAAGCTCGAAGAAATTAGTGAAAAATACGATTTGGCAATAGAAGCAGAAAGCCTATCATCGGCCAAGAGATTTGAAAATTATAGACTTTATGCTGGTATGGGAATGAATGTTTTTAATAGTCAGACTGCAGAATTTTTAAAGCAAAAGAGTTTTAATTCTGCATTAATCTCTCCAGAACTGGGAATAGATGAGATTAGAAATTTTAAAACTAAATTAGATTTAGAATATATGGTGTATGGATTTATTCCTGGAATGACTTTGGAATACTGCGTGGCATCGGCAATTAAGAATTGCAAAGATGGAGAACATTGTGAAAATTGCAATTTCAAAAATATCTATATAAAAGATGAACTAGGTGTAGATTTTCCAATAATAAGAAATAATAATATATCTAAAATCTACAATGCCTATCCAATATTCTTAATCGATAGAATTAATGAAATGAAAAATTATTTGAACTCTATTAGATTAAAATTTATCGATAAAGATGAAATGATTATAGATTTAATTACTATAAGTCGAAAAATTTTAGAGGGTGAAACAGTAAATAGAGAATTGGAAATTGTAAAATCCAAATTAAAAAGAGATTATCAAAATATAACAGTGGGCAGATACTTAAAATCTGCGGAGTAAGGAGAATATGGAAGCTAGAACATTAAAAACTCTGGAATATCAAAAGATAATTGAAAAATTATGTGAGCATACTGAATCTAAATTGGGAAAAGAGCATGCAAAAAATCTCAAACCAATGATCGATATATATGAAATAAATAATGCATTATTGGAAACAGATGAGGCTCTGATGCTTTCTTTAAAAAGAGGAAATCCTCCTCTATTTGGAATAAAGCCGATAAAATCTGAAGCCAAAAGATCTCAACTTGGAGGCATGCTAAGTCCTTTCGGCCTTTTAAAAATCGCCGAAAGTTTGCGCTGCGTAAATGCTTTAAAAAAATATATATCTGAGGCAAAAAAGGACGATAAAGATGCTAATTATCCGTCTATTGAGACTAAAATAACTGCCTTGAGCTATTTTTCTCATATTGAAAAGGCAATTTCTCAAGCCATAATATCTGCCGAAGAAATCGCAGACGATGCTTCGCCTAGATTAAAAAGGCTTCGCATAGAGAAAAATAGAAAACTTGAAAGTGTAAAGCATAAACTCAATTCCATCGTAAATTCAGATGATAATAAAAAGTTTTTGCAAGATTCTATTGTAACTATTAGGGAGGGCAGATATGTCGTTCCCGTTAGACAAGAAAACAAAAGCAAAGTGCCTGGCATTGTGCACGATATTTCAGGCTCTGGCGCCACAGTCTTTATCGAGCCACAGATTATTGTAGAACTCAATAACGAAATCAGAGAGCTTGAGATCAAAGAGCGAGAAGAAATTGAAAAAATCTTGACTGAACTTACTGAAAAAGTTGCAGAATATGCAGAAGAAATTGCAGCAAATGAACAGCTTTTAATCGATTTAGACTTCATATTCGCAAAGGCGAAATATGCGCTAAAAGAAGATGCAATAATGCCACAGATGAATACAGACGGGATTTTAAATTTAAAACAAGCTAGACATCCACTCTTAGATAAAAAGACTGTCGTGCCAATCGATGTAGAAATCGGAGAAAAATTTACGAGCTTAGTCATAACTGGACCGAATACGGGCGGAAAAACTGTCAGTTTAAAGACGACGGGCCTTCTGACTTTAATGGCTCAATCAGGACTCTTTATACCTGCAAAATCTGGATCTAAATTAACGGTATTCAATAGCATTTATGCAGATATAGGAGATGAACAGAGTATAGAACAGAGTCTTTCTACATTTTCATCTCATATGGTAAATATAGTCGATATATTAAAAAAGGCCGATTACAATTCTTTAGTACTTTTAGACGAATTGGGAGCCGGCACTGATCCCACAGAGGGGGCAGTATTGGCTATGGCGATACTCGATGAATTAAAAAATAGAGGCAGCTATGCCATGGCAACTACTCATTATAATCAGCTAAAAATGTACGCTATAAATACAGAGGGAGTTCAAAATGCTTCTATGGAATTTGATATAGAGAGTCTATCGCCCACCTTTAAACTCTTAATCGGACTACCGGGAAAATCAAATGCATTTGAAATTTCCAAAAGGCTTGGACTACCTACAGAAATTATAGATACGGCAAAAGAGCTTATTGATTCTGAAAATGTGGAATTTGAAGATATGCTGGCTCAAATTGATAAAAATAGATTAGAGAGCGAACGCATTTTAGAAGAAATTGAAAGATTAAAAAAAGAACAAAAAGCCAGCGAAGAAGAACTAAAACTGGCACAAGAAAAACTAAAAGCCAAAGAAGAAAGAATATTAAAACGCGCTAGGGAAGAAGCCAAAGAGATTTTAGATAAGACTAAAGAAGATGTAGAATTAATTTTATCGGAAATTAAAAATGTTGCGGAAATGGAAAAAGATTCAGCAAGAACAATTCAACAGGCCCAAGATTATCTAAGAGACAGACAGTCAGAAATTGGTGCAAATCTAAAAGAAGATTTGCTAAAAAAAGTAGATAAGAAAAAACCAAAAGATTTGCAAATAGGCGATACGGTTGAAATTGTTTCATTAGGTCAAAAGGGCACACTTTTGACATTACCCGATTCTTCTGGAAATGTTAGCGTTCAAGCGGGGCTTTTAAAACTAAATGTGCCTGCTAATACGATTAGAATCAGTAAAGAGGCTGAAGTAAAAGTAAAAGAGCGCAGTAAAAAGATGGGCGAAATGAAGGCCAAATATATAAAAACAGAAATTGATATTCGCGGTAAAAATGTAGAAGAAGCAATCAATATTTTAGATAAATATATAGATGATGCATATCTTGCGGGCTTAAAACAGATTAGAATTATTCATGGCAAGGGAACTGGAGCATTGTCTGCAGGCTTAAAGCCGTATTTCAAAAAGCATCATCATATATCAAAAACTAGATATGCAGATATGAACGAAGGTGGAACGGGTGTCACAGTTTTGAGTCTTAAATAGGCTTAAATTTATAATAGATTAAAATAGCTGGAAAGCATAGAAGGGAATAATTATTTAATACTATAATTAGCTTGCTTTGACATTTGGAATGGGATATATCTTAAATATAATTAGAGCATTAATTACTCTCATTCAATTAAATCTAGTATTTAAATTGATTATCTCTTAAATTTAATGGGGATATGATTAACACTATTGACCAATATAGTTTATAGAATGCTATCTCAAAAATTCAAATCTATAAATTTGAAAAAATATGATTTATTAAGGCTGTGTT
>JAUNVH010000066.1 GCA_030537765.1 Tissierellia bacterium
AAAAAATCATAATATAACACAATATAATAATAAAATATTGGTACTATACAATTGATGATTAGAATAACAATATCGTATTTATTAATAATATTAGTTATAAATAAATAATTTACTACGCCAAGATAAAATCCTGTAAATATCATTGAAACTTTTAAAACATTATTTAATATTTTATCAGATTTAGTAAAATTTTTTTTAGCTTTAATTTTTTTTTCTATATTACCATATATTAAAGGCAAAAAAACTAAAATCAATGGTATAAATAAACGAACAGCAACTTCAAAAGCATCAAATTTAACACTTTTAAAATACTTCTTTGGTATATTATAATATGCTGAGGCCAAATTTATAATATTATTTGTAAACACCTTATTCAATATATGGGGTATTGTTTGAAAAATACTTAATATTGTTCCAATCGTTCCTATGATAGAATAATTAAAATTAGCTTTTTTATTTTCCATATTTTTAATCTCCTTTATAGGTATAAATTTTATATTTTAGTTTAACTATAATATACTCAATCTCTATTTCTTTAAATGCAATTCACTGTAATGAATTGTATTTACTAATTAGATTATCAATTTAGAATTTAATATTCTCTAAATATTCTTCCTTTTTTATATTCTCCTTTTGATATATCGTATAGTTTATTCTCTTGATCTGATGAGGCTTTTTGGTGATTTATATATATCAGATACGATTGTAACTACGTTTATGTTTGAGAGTATATGTATCATGTTATTCTTATCTCTTTTAATATAATCTTTTTTACTAAACTATCAAATATTTCTGCTCTTGTTGCCGGAGTTCCAAATCCACTCTTTCTATGTCTATATTCTCATCTTTACTATTATTTCCTGATTTTTCCATTGCATTTAATAAAGATTCTTCCGTGCATTGCTTTAGTGGCTTTTTAAATTTTTCTAAAACATTACTTTCTTTAATTTCTATTTCATCTGCAATATTTAATTTAGGAAGTTCTGTTTCTTTATTTTTTGAGTTTAGAAATTTACTAAAACCTTCTTATTTAACAGTCTTGCCATTTGTTATAAATATCATTTCACAAAATGTAGCTTCAACTTTCATTTTACTTTCAATCAAGTTGTCCAAAATAGACATAACTAGCTTATTTTTATTAGTTCAAATACTCTTTTTCATAATTTGGAATATTATCTAAATCAAAGTTTGTAGACTCTTCTGTCGCAATTATTGCATGATGATTTATTACTTTTTTGAGTTAAATATTGATTTTAAATTCTTTTCATTTATTTTTATATCCTCAAAACCTTTTACTATCCTAACCACTTTTTCTTTCAACATATCTTCTGGAAATATATACTATCTACTCTTGGATAAATTATCAGTTTCTTTTCATATAAACTTTGAACATAATCAAGAGTCTGTTTTGATGTAAATCCTGAATATTTGTTTGCTTCTCTTTGTAAGGTTATTAAGTCATACAGTAAATTGTCAATACTAAATCTTACATTTTTCCTAAAGGTGTTTCTTTTAAATTCTACAGGTGTCAGGTAACCTTGTATTGAGTGAATTCTTATGTTGTTATACCAATTCACATAATCTGCGAGTTCGATGCAAAGTTCATCTAAGGACTTGAATATATCGATTTGAAAACTCTATTTTAAATACTTTGAAAGTGGCTTCAGCAACCGCGTTATCTTATGGACACACCTTTTGGCTCAGAGATCTTTTAATATCAAATATTTCAATCAAGCCTTCAATTACATTGTTTTCAAACTCGCTCCCACGATCTGTATAGAATATAGAAATATCGTTTAAATTTGCGTTTATCCGTGAGAAAGCTTGATAAATGTGCATTGCATCTTTCTTTGGACCAGCACTATAACCAATAATTTCTCGGTTAAATAAGTCAATTAATATGCAAACATAATTCCATTTTCCTGCAACCCTGACATAAGTTAGTTCACTGATAATAACTTCTATTTGCTCTTTATTTATGAAGTCTCGTTTTACTTCATTTGCAGTTAGATCCCCTCATCGGAGGCTTTTATAAGGCTTGTATTGCGCAGTTGTATAGCTTGAAACGATACCATTTTTATGCATAATTCGTCCGATTTTTCGTCTTGAAACGACGTTGCCTTCGCCAGTGAGTCTTTTCTTGATCTAACATGTATCATAATTGTTTCTGCTTTCTTTGCATATTCGTAGAATATCTTGAGTTAAAGATTCATCTTTTACTTTGGCGTTTACTTCATAATAATATGTACTTCGAGATATATTACGGACGACACACATTGCTGATATCGAGTATTTGTCTGTATTTGCTTTGATGACTTCTATTTTCGTCCTACTATCAGCACTGCTTGCTTTAAAAAATCATTTTCCATTTTTAGATATTCATTTTCTTTACAAAGCTTGATTAATTCATTTTCAGCATCATTTCTGCTATCTATTTCTTTGAAAAACCCGATTACTGATGTTGTGTAATCCATCGTTCTAACGAAGAGGCGCAAGCTCATATTCTTTGAGAATCACAGATTTGGATTTGTCATTGAGATATAACTGTACTATTTGATTTTTGAATTCATCTGTGAATTTTCTTCTTGGTCTTTTATTTGGCATTTATGGCCTCCTTAGGGTTATAAGTATATTCTAATTCACCTTAAGAAATCTGTTCAGTTAGGTATAACCTACCCACCTATAATTATGCTCATTATATTATATATATTAATATAATTCAATTAATTATTAGAAATTATTTAAATTTTATTTATATTTAATTAAATTATCTTTATATTACTTATGTATTTCTTTTCCTATGATCGTCTTTTTACTCCTTTTTTACCGGTAGTGTCAAATAAATTGTGTAACCTAGTGTAAGATTAAGTAAATATTTTCT
>JAUNVH010000033.1 GCA_030537765.1 Tissierellia bacterium
AGCCCTTAAACATATTATCAGTTATGCTTATTTCCTTTAATGTCACATTTCCTGTATTTTTAACTGTGAAAGTATACTTAATTTCATCTCCGACTTTTGGCTTGTAATTTTTATCCTTATCAGCCGTCTTTTCAAAAGTAAAACTTGGTGTCTGTTCAGCTGGCAGTCTTACAAAATCACTTTTTTCTATAACTTTACCATCGGGTGGAGTTGCCTGAACTTTAGCCGTGTTTTTAACAAAGCCTTTATCCATATCAGCTTGAGTTACTTTATATTTTGCCGATGCCGTTGCAATTTCTGTAGGCGCTAATTCAGTCATATTTAAAACAGGTGTTTCTCCGTTTATAAACGACATATTATCTTCTAAGCTTATTTCTTTTAATGTCACATTTCCGGTATTTGTCACAGTGAAATTATACGTAATTTCATCTCCGACTTTTGGCTCATAATCTTTATCCTTATCAGCCGTCTTTTCAAAAGTGAAATCTGGTTTTTGTGGTTCCGGTGTAATCGAAACTGTTCCCGCTTCCGACATGCCTTGGGCAAAACTTCCATTAAAGTTAATATCTAATGTATTCTTAATTGGAGCGCCCAAAGCCTCTTCGTTAATCTTAACTTTAAATTTAGCTTCGAACACATCTCCTTTTTTAAATGTTCCGCCTTGAGTTGCATTCGCGCCTTCTCCTATTCGAATTACGACTTGATTCTTTTCAGCATCATATTCCGCAATGTCATCTCCAGCGCCATCAGTCATTTTGATAAATTCGCTGCCCGTCTTTACCTCAATCGTATCTAGTTCATAGTCCACACCTTTAGGAAGCGGATCAATTGCAATAGTATTTGTTGCAGGGTCGACCGAAGTGTTTTCCGCCACAATTGTGTATTCTAAAATATCTCCAACTTTTGCAGGATCATTTCCAGTTTCATTTATTACAGTTTTCGTAATTTCAATTTCTGGTGAATATAGTTCAATCTGTGTGGTTAAAATTGTGGGATAATACCATTCCCATGAAGATCCAAATGTAAATTTAGCCTCAGTTGCCTCATTATCCAAATATCCATCTGCATTTACAATTTTTGCATCTATTCCAACATTGTTTAGATTTGCCGGATTTCTATTTGTCAATAATTCTCCATTATCAGATATTATAGATCTGAAAAAATTGTTTTCATGTGAATAAGCATCTTTTAGTTTATTTTCTATTAGTTCATTTTTTTTTACTATCACATAGTCGTCAGGATTGTTGCCACTGGAGCCTTTTTTAATATCGCCTTCCCAGACCACAAATCCTACCTTTGTCTTTACTTCTCCAGTTGGTGGAGTGTTTAAATCTGTTACTGTTATCTCTTCGGGAGACCCAGCTTTTATTTGAGCGTGTCCAAAATATACTGACAAATCATTCAAAGGTTGTGTGCTGTCTTTAAACACTACAACTAAAGCCCATCCGCCATATCTGTCATTTGTATTTGTACCTTGAGGAATATCGGCTCCCCAATAAGTTCCAGCTCCGCCCTGTTTTACCAAATCGGTTACATCGGCATATGCGGTATAATCTTTTTTTACATCGGGAAATTGATTCCATTTTGTTGGTGTAATTGTCTGATAATCAGCGGTCTTTGGTGTTTTAAATTTTATTGTTGGTCCGACCGTTTTATCAAATTCTGCATTAGGCTTTCCTGTAACTGTTGCACCCCAAATTAAATATGCCTTTTCAACCGTTGCATCAGCTTTAATTATTAAGTTTGCAGAAGACGAATTTGCAGTATTATCATCATCGTCCAAATCTAAATGTGTGGTTATGAATTTATTATTATTTATTTGCATTTCGCCATTCAATATTTGATTTATATTTGGAGTTGAGTCTACAGGTCTTTGAAGCGTATTGCCCGTTATTTTTATCTCGCCTTGCATTTGTTTAGAATAAATTGGACTCCCGAAAGGCAAATTTTTCGCTGCAAAAGCATCTAGCGGCGTTAAGATATTTAGCACCATTGCTACTAGCAACATTAATGCTAAATGCTTTCTAATTTTTCTTTTTTTCATTTGGCAACCTCCTTTTGTTGCATATATTAGTTGTTTTGTTGTTTATAATTGGTTAAAATAATTTCATAAAAATATCCAATCCATAAAATTTCTCCCGTCATTAAAATTCATAAATTTTCTTGAAAAGACTTTTTGCCATATTTTTTAATGCATTTATAAAATTCTTCTTAAAATCTATGTAGTGAAGCTTCAATATATTTATAATAGTTTGAACTTTATTATAATTTATAATATAAATCTAGCTGAGTTTTTTATTCTTAATTTTATAATTTGAGCTTGTTTTTGTTTTACAAATTGTCACTGTATTATTTATACCCACAAACTTGAGCTTCAACTCTCTATATCTTATTTTTAAATAAGTATTTAAATTTTGATTCTTTTTATTTATAGTAGATTTTGATAAAATGAATTTAAAGAAATTCTTTTAATGATGGGAGATTAAAATGCAAATTATATTTTTTGATTTAGACGATACTATTATCAGTACAAAAAAGACAAATTTAAAAATATTTGAAAAAGTTAGAGCTAAGCTTGGAATTGAGGCTGACAAAGACGAGTTTAGAAAAAAACTTCGTACAATATTGCGTACTCATATGCTTAATATTGGTTATTTTAATGAAAATGAATCTATAGGGATCGATCCTATCGACTATTATTTTTTCAAAGCTGAATATCCTTTTGGTGATATAGATAGTTTTAAAGAAAAAGTGTTTTTAGATTTGAAAAAAGAATATGACAAAAAGTTTTCTTCAAAAGATTTAGAAAATGCGCTTTATGATTGCAAAATGGATTACACAGAAACGATCGAGGGAATGAAGAAATTACTAGCGAAACTAAAAAGAACTCATCAAACTGGCCTTATAACTAATGGTATCAGCCAAGTGCAAAGAAATAAAATTAAGGCTGCAAAATTAGAAGCTCTTTTTGACCATGTCTTTATTTCTGGCGATTATGGATTTGGAAAGCCTGATCCCAAATTCTACTCACTAATAATTGAAATAACTAAAGCAAATCCTTCAAAGTCTGTAATGATTGGCGATAATATTCAAGCCGATTATTTTGGCTCAAAGGCGGCTGGTATGAAATCCATATATTTTTCAAATAAGGAAGTTCCTTATGAAGTTACAAAAGCTAAAACAGCTGATGAGCTTTCAAATTTGCTAAATGAATTGATTTTATAATTTAAAATAAGAGTCCCCCGATCAGTTTTAGATCAGGGGACTTATTAATTTTATTTCCAATCTATTAAGACGACTGGCTTTATTAAATCTCTTGGTTTTTCGTCCATAATTTTAAATGCGTCTTCAATTTTATCGAAGCCTTTAAATTCATAATTCAATAATTTTTCAGGATTAATTCTGCCCACTTCGATTAATCTCAATAGTCTTTTTATTCTGTCTGCTCCGCCTGGGCAAAATCCTCCTCTTATCGTTATATCGCTCATGCCAAGACCCCAAGATCTGGCTGGTATATTGAAGCTGTCTTTTGCATCAAAGTAGTTGACATTGCTCACATAGCCATTGGCTTTAGTCATTCTCAATGCCTGTTCTAAAGAATCTGCGCCTCCGCCTGCTACGATTACTGCATCTGCGCCTTTTGGAAATAGCTTTCTAACTTGCTCTACTAAATCGCCGTCTTTATAGCTTAGTATATCAGTGGCTCCATATTCTTTTGCAAGCTCTATGCAATCAGGTCTAGTTCCAATTCCAACTATTCTAGCGGCTCCTCTAAGCTTTGCGCCTGCAACTGCCATTAGTCCAACCGGTCCAATTCCAATAACAACGACATTATCTCCAAATTTTACTTCTGCATTTTCTATGCTGTAAAAACCTGTACTCATCATATCGACTGTCATAAGCGCCGCTTTCATGCTGACATTTTCTGGCAAATTTACTAAATTGGCATCAGCATTGTTTACATGAAAATATTCTGCCATTACGCCATTTTTTTGTGCCACAAATTTGAACGAGCCCATAATTCTAGAGTCGTGTGCATTATTTATATCTCTTTGCTGCAAATCTGGCTCTTCCCAATTGGGCGTATTGGTTGGGACAACGACTATATCGCCTGGCTTAAAATGTTTAACTTCTGGCGCAACTTCTACAACTTCTGCCACCGCCTCATGGCCTAGTACTCTTCCGATTGGCAATGTGCCTTCTGCGTGTAATGCGTGAGTATCAGATGAGCAAGGCGCGATTGCAAGCGGCCTTAAAATTGCATCAAAACCTTCCAAGGTTGGTTTTTCAACCTCTATCCAACCTGCTACATTTACATCTTTTACTCCAAATGCTTTCATTTTGTCCTCCTTTAATTTTATAAAATATTTTAAAAAGTCTTATGTAAATTAGAATTTAGTTTTATCTTTTATCGTGTATATCCGTAGTATATTAAATAAAACTTCTATTAAATCTTTATATTCTGAGATTAATTTTTCAATATAATTTTTTAAAGAGATACTGCAATTGATTTGCAGCATCTCTTTTTTATTGTTTTTTAAATATTCTTATATCTTTCATTTTGATATTTTCTTATGAAAAATATTACTAGTAAAAATCCAATCACGGTTATTATAACTGTGGATATAAAAATATATCTTATGCCTGCAACAATATTATCTCCTGCTGCATTGTATAATACTCCCGCGATCGTTGTGCCCATGACTGATGCCAAAGTGTTTACAAAATTTACTAAGGCTGTGCCTGAAGATAGATTTTCTGGTGTTAAAATTTCTTGCGCTGCTGGAGTTACTGATACTGCTCTTAAACTCTCTGTTATTCCCGTTACGGTAAAGCAAACAAAGAAAACCATTATAGACATGCTCTTTGAGATAAATGTCAAAGGTACGAATGCTATGGCTGCAATCATGGTTGCTATTGCCATTGCCTTCCAATAATTGGATTTATCTTTACCAACCCATATGCCTGCAAATGCTGGTAGTATTAGAACTATTGCAGTTCTGGGAAGTATTAAAAAGCTGGTTATTGTTGCGCTTTCTCCCAAGACTTTCAACGAGGCCAAAGAACCGTAATTTATCATTATTACCTGATAATATCCAATTGCTAAGCCGAGCATCAATAATACTCTATACTCTTTGTTTTGGAACAGACTCATTGCAATTATGGGATCTTCGTTTTTCGCCTCAACTTGCTTTTCAAATTTTACAAATGCGATGAATGAAATTATCATAACGGCAAAGCCTGCCAATATTATAGGATTAAGCCATCCTTTTTGTGGCGCAAAATTGAAGGTTAATACGAATGCTGAGATTAAAATTGTTAAAAGTGCAATTCCTCCAATATCAATTTTTACTTTGTTCGTAGATTTTTGATTTGGTAAAGATATAAATATCAATACGCTAGCCAAAAGTATGAATAGACCTGTAATTACAAATCCCAATTCCGTCTGATTCATGTCATTAAATGCGCCTGCGATAATCGCACCGCCAAAAGTTCCGGCTGCAATGGAGCTTGCCAAAAGTCCATTTGCTTTGGGCACGTCTTTTTGCTCATTGATCATATTCATAAGAATAAATGGTGCTGCTGTAAACAGTCCTTTTGATAAGCTGTTTATAATCATTAACAATAAATAAATTCCGACATTTGGACTATATGCAATCCCAACTGTACTTATGAATGCGACAATTCCAGAAACTACCATCAGATTTCTTCTGCCAACTATATCTCCAAGCTTTCCACCAATTGGGGTAGTTATTGCTGCGCCAAGCGCAATGAGTATTGCCGATAGAGAGAAAAAATCCATGGCATTAATTTTTGTAAGAATAAAACTTTGAGATATCGCCAAAGCCGTTCCATGTGCTGCAATGTAAAACATAAATAGACATGAGGCCAAAGTGACTAAAGTTTTGTTTTTCTTACTAAGAGGTATTGCGACTTTTTGACTCACAATATCGTCTTTTCTGTCTTTGCTCAAATTCTATCACTCCTAATATTATTTTATAAAGCATAATATTTATTATTTTCTACAATAATAATTTATTTTTGCTCTATTTCATTGAGATTATAACATATAAATTCTATTTTTCATATAGCTTGAGCTGAAATTGTTAAAAAATAAATAATTTTGTTTATTTGCTAATTGGCTAAATTATAAAAGATAGGTTAAAATATATTTTTAAATTTATATCTGCAAACTTTTTGATCGATTTCAAAAGCATAATTTTTATTAATTGAGTTTTCTTTTTTAATTTTAATTTAAATCATTTAATCGATTCCATTTTTAATATATAATGTAAGATACTTAATATCTTATTGGAGGAAAAAATGAAGGAATTTTTATTACAGCAAGGCGTATCTGAAAATTTATTAAAAGAAGTGGAAAAATTTGTAGATTTTTATAAATTGAATCAAGATGTCATTTATAGGGTGCCCAAGCCTAGATATAAATATTATGGCAAAGACACTTGGAATAAATCGATTGCGGCAATTCTAACTGGGAATCATCTGCTTTTATCGGGGCCAAAAGCTACGGGCAAAAATGTATTAGCAGAAAATTTGGCATTTCTTTTTCACAGACCTCTTTGGACTATCTCTTTAAATATAAATTCAGATCCTTCTTCGCTAATCGGTTCTGATACTTTTGAAGAAGGTGAAGTTAGACTGAAAAAAGGTCCAATCTACAATGCCTCGCTCTTTGGTGGCTTTGCAGTTTTTGATGAGATAAATATGGCCAAAAACGAAGCTCTTTCTGTGGTGCATTCTGCTTTGGATTATAGGAGAATTATCGATGTGCCTGGATATGATAGACTCAGTCTTCATGAAGCCACAAGATTTATCGGCACAATGAATTACGGCTATATTGGCACTAGAGATTTGAACGAGGCTTTAGTTTCCAGATTTTTAGTTATCGATATTCCCACAATTACAAAGACCGATTTGAAATCTCTAATTTCAGAAAACACTGATTTGAAAAATGAATATATCGAAAATTTTGCGAAGCTATTTTTAGATTTGGAACAGAAATCTCTCAATTCTGAAATTTCTTCTAAATCGGCTGATTTGAGGGGCTTGCTTGCAGCTATTGAGCTTATGAAAAAAGGACTTTCTATAAGAGATTCGCTGCAGATGGGACTTGCCGATAAGACATTTGACCAATACGAAAAAGAAATTGTTATGGACACTATCGACACTCTTTTTGATAAAAATTTAGATTCAGGTGAATTATTTGATTGATTTAAATAGACTCAAAAATATTTCTTGGACTGTTGCTGAAAATTACGATTCAGACTTTAATTTTCGCCTATTTTCTGAAAAGAACAGATACTTTGCCGCACTTAGAGGCTATCTATATAAATTTTTTGATTTCGAATTGATTGAAGATTTTTTAAAACAATTTGTCTATAGACTTAGCAATAGTGAAGATTTAATTGCGATTGCTCAAATAATTTTAGAAAATTGTATTTTCAATGAGATTTTAAAAGATAGGCCAGGCGTTATTAGCTTTAGAGATGAATATATAAAAAATTATTTTAAAAATATAAGTTCCTTAGAAATTGGTTTGAAAAAGGAATTGCGAACTTCTTTTTATGAATTGAAAATTGGAAAAGTGCCTAAGCTTAATCCACTTGCAAGAGAACTTTTGAACGAGATGTTGAGCTTTAATTCTCTTGACAGCTCCATATTTATAAATTATTTGAAATATTTATTTAATAAATATTTTAAGATTAATGAAAATCTTCCTCCAAAGCGAAAAAAAGAGTATGAAGAATTTGAAAAGACACAAAAAGAACATAGAATACATCGAATAAAGTATAAAAAAGATGCCGAACTAGATGATTATGAGCTTGAAAAGTACACAATCCATTCTGCTGAATTTACGAGCTTTACAGAAACTGATCCCAAAGATCTATTTGGCCGAGAATTAAAAGCAAGTGTAAATTTGAATGCAAATATTCACGATATTATAAAAAAATTTTATGGCGCACAAAATGTTCCAAGACACGAAGTTATGAATTTGCAAAATAAAATTGCCAAAGGCATCCATAAAGATATAAATCTCTATTTTGCAAGCTACGATTATGAATCGACTGACAGCTTCTATGCCAATCGATTGCGAGAAAATTATGAAGACAATATAAATTTTTATAATAGAAACTTTCTCGTCTACGAAAGGGGCATTAGAAAATTATCTAATACTATAAAGACTTATCTTTTGCAAGATAGCGAAGAATATGAAATTAAATCTGATATGGGAACTATTGTGGCAAAAGATATTTGGAGGGCAAAATATTTAAACGACGAGAGGATTTTTAAAAAAGTTCAAAAATCTGATTCTCCAGAAATTTATGTCGATATACTTTTAGACTCTTCAGCATCTCAAAATGAACGCAAATCAGGCGTTGCCACCGAATGTTATATTATAACTTCGGCACTCACGAGATTGAATATTAAGACAAGAGTTTTTGGCTTTAATAATCTCTACAATTATTTAGTCATTCGCAAATTTAGAGATTATAATGATTCTGAGATTAAAAACCACGATATTTTTGAATATACTCCATCGGGCTCTAATAGAGATGGCATGGCGATAAAGCTGATGAGATATCTCATTGAAGAAAATCCCGATCACAGAAAATTTTTAATAATTCTTTCTGATGGCAAGCCAAATGATGAACTGCATGAGGGCATTGCGAGAGCATATAATTTAAATGTAAAAAAATATACCGACAAATTGGCCATAAAAGATAGCGCAAAAGAGATTCTTTTGACGAAATTACAAGGTATAAATACTCTGGGCGTCTTTACTGGAGATGAAAAAGATATACCAGTAGTCAAAAATATTTACGGCAATGATTTTGCATATATTAATGATATTTCCAGATTTCATGAGATTGTGGGCATATTTTTAAAGACTTTTTCTAATAAATTAGATTGAGTGTTGATAGAAAATTCTATCGACACTTTTTTTATTGTAATTATTTCACAAAATACTTTTCCGTATTAAACTCCTAATGATATAATAGATACAAATACAGACGCGAGGTGTTTTATGAAAGAAAATTTTAATTATTATAAGAATAAAATATATAGTTTGCTTTTTATTATAGCCTTAACTTTTGGCATGCACGGACTATATGTCTATTATAGGCCTATAATTTCAAAAACTTGGCAATTAATTTCTGCAATTATTTATGGCACTTTTAAATTGTTTGTGTTCTATTCTCCAATACCTGCACAAGCTGAATATACAATAACTTACGAGATTGCAAAATGGTTGGCTCCAATACTCACATCTGCTTTAGTTTTGACAAAAATAACTAATACATTTTTACATTTGATCAATCAGACAAGAAACAAATTAAGCCATAGACATATAATTATATTTGAAAAAAATGATATTTCTGATGCATTAATTCTCAATCTATTGAGCGGTGTTAAAAAATATAATATTTCATTAATTTCAAACGATCCAATTCCTGACGAATGGAAAAAAGATTACGAAAAAAAAGGAATTGCTGCATATGAATTTAATTTCAATCAAGCTAGTCCCAAAGAAATCAATGCCTTAATCAAAAAATTGAAATTTAATACTGTAAATGCTTTTATATTTTGTGCAGAAACTGATTTGGAAAACTATGCTCTTTTTCTAAAAGTTTTAAAAAATATTGTGCCTCAAAATGAAATAAAATGCTTTATTAACTGCGAATCTCATTCGATTCCGCTCTATTTGGAGGAAATTTTAAATCAAGAAAGAAAAAATACAGCTGCTCTTTCATTTTTAGATATTATTCCTTTTAATCAAAATGAATTGACTGTCAGGCTTTTGCTTAACAATCCGCATATTAAAAACGGAATTTTGCGAGAAAATTTTGATTCGCTAAGTAAATTTATGAATAGTCAAAAATCTTTAACTCCAAAAAATATTAGTGAAGCCTTAGGCGAAGTGCATTTTTTAATTTTGGGCGTAAATGAGTTGACAGTACCTCTTATATTGCATTCTGCCAATAATGCGACAATATCTCTAGACAAAAAGATTAAGATTTGCATTTTAGACCCAGATGCCGATAAGAAATTGAGTTCATTTTTATCAAGCCACGAAGAGATTTTTAATACTGTCGAAATAAAAACTTTTCAGTTCGACAGTAAGAGCAGAGATTTTAAGCCATTTTTGCGCGAGTTGAAAACAAATGCTCCACCGACTGCAATATTTTTATTATATCCAGAAACAGTTTTGAATTTGGAGGCTTTGACTATTATAGACAGATATTTTTATGACACCCCAAAGGCTTTGCGAAATATTTCTGGAGTAAATTTGCAACCCATATTGCCAAAGGGCCATGAAGAAATATTAGTATTTGGAGATATTTTAGAAATTATGAATGAAGATATTTTGATCCAATCGGCGCTAGACAAAAGGGCAAAAGAATTTAATATAAGTTACAATGAGGCTGCATCTGCTGCCGGACTTGGGCAAGGCAGCAATTGGGAGGATTTGTCGCAAACGAAGAAAACATCTTCAAGGGCATCTGCTGCCCATGCAAAAATTAAAGAAGAGATTTTAAAAAGAATCTATTACGATAAAGATGGGCATCAAATTAAAAAAATTTTAAATGAGCAGTTTGAAGTATATCAAAAATTAAACAGGGAAAAAGACGATAACTCTGAGAGTTTTAAATATGAATTTAGTGAATTTTTAGCAAATAATCCAGTATTAGATTTTCTTTCACAATTGGAACATAAAAGATGGTGCAATAGTTATTATGCGATGAATTTTAAATATGGCAAAGTAAAAGACGAGTTTTTAAAGACTCATCCCTGTTTGATTGAAGATTGGAATTCAATTATGGATGAAAATTTCTATAAATGTCATCCCGAATACGATCTGATTGCAAGTTTTGCATTATTTCCAAAGGAGAAAAATAATGAATGATAAATTTGATAAAGAATATGAACAAAATGGCATTGAGCAAGCGGCCTTAGATTATAAAGAAAAAGAATATAAATTTGATGCCTTTATTAGTTATCGCCATCTCGAGCCAGATCAAAGTATTGCAAAAGAAGTTCATAAAATGATAGAGACATTTAAAGCTCCTAAGGAATTTAATATCGACGGAAAGCGAAGAACTTTTCGTGTCTTTAGAGATAGAGAAGAACTGGCGGCAAAAGATCTTAGTGAATCGATTGAATCTGCTTTGAGAAATAGCCGATATCTTATTGTGATCTGTTCTAAGCGAACAAAACTTTCTGAGTGGTGCATAAAAGAAATTCAAACTTTTAGAAAAATGCACGGTGATAAAAATATAATTCCCGTGCTAATTGAAGGCGAGCCTTTTGAGGCCTTTCCTTGGCCACTGAGAGAATTAAAACGAAGCCAAGATGTAGATACAGAAGATTTGCAAGATGTATTGGCAGCCGATTTGAGACCAAAAGAAATTATAAATAATAATTTTTTAGGCTATGATTTTTTAGAGAAAAACGATAAAAAAAGATTAATTAAGCTGACGAAAGAATCTAAAGAATTATTGAAATTTGAAAAATATAGAATCATGGCCACAATTTTGGGCTGCACCTTTGGAGATTTAAAACAAAGAGATAAGGAGAGAAAAAATAAACTTATCATTTCAATATCATCTATCGTTGCAGCAGCTCTTTTAGTATTTGGCCTATTTATGGCAAATGCCTATAATAAGGCAGAAAAAGCTAGGAAGATTGCAGTTCAGTCAAATGCATCGATACTTCTCAAAAATTCTAGAGATTTACTCAAAGACGGCGATAAGATTTTGGCAATATTAATAGCCAAAGAGGCCACGAAATCAATTGATGAGTCTATGGACAAATACGAAAAACTTAAAGCGGAGGAAAATTTAATCTATAATGATTCCATATATAATGGCGGTCCATTTTTGCTCACTGCAATTCCAACTAAGAACAAACTGACATTCTTTTCCATAAGCAAAGACGGAAGACTCTTAGCATTTGGTAAGGGCAATAATAAAACTGCAATCTATAATACTCAAAACGGCGCATTGATAAAAGAATTTTCAGACCATAAAAAGCAAGTTAAATTGGTGGGCTTTTCGATAGATAATAGATATCTTGCATCTAGCTCTTTTGACGAAACGACAATAATATACGATATAGAAAAAAATGAAAAGAAGGCCGTTATTGAGTTTTTGGGAATACCAGTGCTCACAAAATTTTCAAACGATGGGAGTAAATTATTTTTAGCTTGCATAAATAAATCGGGTACTGTTTTTAAAGTTTATAATGCAAAAAACTTTGAACTCATACACGAATTGGCAATTGAAGAAAAAATTAATTTTGCAAAAATTAATGACAATGGCGAAGAAGTGTTAATCTTAACAGGCAATGACAGCAAAGAGCAATTTACGAGAAGGAGTTTAAAAGATGGAAAGATAATCGATAGTTTTCCGCAAATTAAAGACAATCTATCCTTAAATGCTGACGAAGATACAGAATATTTTAAAAACTATGAATGGGCCGACTATTCCAAAGACAATAAATCTGTAATAGCCTATGCAGGCGGAGAATTGATAAAATATTCATTAGATAAAAAACAAATATTATTTAGACAAAGCTATGCATTAGATATTTTTTCATCTTATCCGTATGAAACTTCAAATGGTGAAAAAATATTTTTAAAATCATCTAATAAGATAGAAATCATAGACGGAAAAACTGGAATTTCTGAAAATAGTATATTTTTTGAAAATTTGACAATCGAAGCTTTTGCCTATCATGAAAAGACAAATTGCTTAATAGTATCATCGACTAATGGAAATTTGGCCATTTGGAAAGATAATATCATAATCGAAAATAATTTAAATTTTGGCAAAGGAGTGCCAAAAGAGATTGCATTTATTGAGGATGGTTCAAAAGTAATTGCAAGTTCTCATGAAAATCAAATAATAAAAATTGTAGATATAAATCCCAAACTGATTGAAAATTCAATCAATGCACAAATTGTGGCTAGTTCTATCGATTCGACAAAAATACTGTTTTTTGATGGAACAGAATTTTTTATAAAAGACGGAGAGGCTGAAATTGAAAAAATAAATATAGACAAAGAAGGGCTCATAAATTATATTCCAGATACTAAAAATTATAAAATATCTAATGATAAAAAATATATTCAAAGATTGGTCACGCTCGTGAAAGAAGATGAGCCAAAAACTGACATTGCAATTATTGTGGCCGATACTGAAACAGGCGCCGAAAAACAAATAAAAGTTCAAACAGCTGAAATTGGTTTTGGTTTTACATGGGATAGTAAAAAAATCATATTATCAGACGAGATTGAGGGCGTAAGAATTATAGATATAGAATCAGAAAAGATAATAAAATCATTTCCAAAAATTCAGACCAATTCCCATAAAATATTGATTGGGAAATCAGAAGATATATTTGTTATCAATAAACTATCTGGCACATCTGAAATATATGATCTAAATAGCGGCGATCTAATAGAAGAGATACCAGGAGAAAGTCTCTATATCGATGATAGTGAAAACAAAATAAAAATCATAGGCATAGATAATAATTCTGGCTTTATTTGGCAAAGAAATGCGCCGATTGAGCAGGTTGAATTTGATGAAATTTGTTCAGAAACGCCAATCACATTTTCAGATATTAATCTATATAATAAAGAAAAAGATATCCTACTCATGGTTAGAAATAATGAAATCGAAAAAATTTGTTATCTAATAGATTTTAAAACTGGACATCTGATAATGACATTTGCGCCTTCAGTAAATAGATACAATATATGCGCAAATATAAATCCAAATGGCGATACAATATATTTAGACCAATATTATTATAATTCATTTGATGCTAAAACTCAGCTTAGCCAAAGCAATCTTTCCACTTCAGTATATGAAATATTAACTGATGAAGAGATGTTAAAAGAAATTGAAAAAATTTGTGATAATAGAGTTCTTACAGAAACTGAAAAATCTCAAATAGGTATAGAGAGTGAAAATTCAGAACAAAAATAGATTTTCATATAATTAGGGGGTCAAAATGAAAATAAATATTAGAATAAAAGATAAGCAAATACATGTTAAGGCCAAAATAAAATGGCAAACAGATCGGCTAAAATTTATATTGGCAGATTCATTAAATATGAAGAAAATAAAATCACAAGACGGAAGAGAACTTGAATATAATTATGAGCCAAAAGTTTTAGAGCCGTTTTTGCCCCTATTTAGAGCTTACGAAATAAATAGTTCTAATGCAGAAAATATCGAAATAGAATATGAGGGCAAATTAGAGGGCAGATTTCTATATATGGATGAAGAGTTAATACATTTTTCTTTTTATAATGGCTGGTATCCAGTAATAGATAATTATTTCGATTATACAGTTGAAATCGAAAACTTTGACGAAAACTATTGTCTACTAGATGGTACTTTTGATAGCAATAAAAAGACATGGCAATATATTGCAAAAAAGTCTGATGATACTTTCTTAGATAATAATATAATCTTAGTCAATAATAACTTTTACTCAATATTTAAAAATGAAGACGTAATCTTTTATTGTGAAAAAAAGCATGCAGACTTAATAGAAAAATATTTTAATCTCTATAATACTATCAAAGATTTTTATATTCAGATTTACGAAGTAAATAGACTTGAAAAGACCAACTTCGTCTATTTGCCCGAAAATGAAAACTGGAAAGGCGATGGCTATATGCGCAAAAATTTAGTCGTATCATCCACCGCACCTAAGAATATAGAGCATCAAATTATACTCATGGCTCATGAAATGGGACATGCCTATGGCAATGGCGCAGACTTTAGAAGCTTTGAAGATTGGATAAATGAAACGAATGCAGAATGGTCGGCATTGCTATTTTTAAAAAATTATTATCCAAAACTTTTCAAAAAGAGAATCGAATATCATAAAAAACAGATGCAAAATAAAAAGCTTTCGCTCAAAGAAAAAGGCGAAAATAGATCAGAAAACGTCCATTCAACAGGAACCTTAATCTATTATGATATTTATAAAAAATTTGGCGAAAATAGCGTAATCGATTTATTGAAAATAGCCGATAGCTTAAGCACAAAGAGCACCAAAAATCTATTAGACGCTCTCATAGAAAACGATAGAACTGAGCTTTTTTGCGAGCTTAAAAAATATTTATAATTTATAATATTTTCTTAGTTTAAAAATCAAAATGCTCACAAAATTTAAAAATTGAATAAAATTAGAAACAATATTAATTTGAAAAAGAAAGGAAGTCAATGGGCAATCAATACCCTAGACTTCCTTTTTGTTGATATTAAAATTTCAAATCCGTCTTTCAAACTCTAAAAAATGCGGCGTTCTGTGGGTTAAATTTAATAGTAAGTATTAAAAATAATCCACATCCAAATAATCAAGTGTAAAACCTATCAATGTTTTTATGCCGGTGGGTATGCTCTTGGGGTCTGAATAGAATTTGGGCGTATGAACTCCGGCAAATTCTTTATTTTTGCTCCTTGCTCCAATTTGGATAAAAACTCCAGGCTTGTTTTCGACAAAAAAAGCAAAATCTTCTCCACCCATTGAAGGCTTTTCAATCTCAATTACATTTTCTTTTCCAAATATTTTATTTCCAACTTTAATAACCCTCTTTACCAAAGCTTCATCGCAAATCAAAGGTGGCGAACCCTCTTCAATTTTTACAATAGCCTCTCCACCCATTGAATTTGCAATATCTAAAAAAATTGAGCGCAATCTCTTGTGTATTATTTTTCTTGTATCAAAATCAATAGCTCTTATAGTACCAGCGAAATCTACATATTCTGGTATTATATTTACGGCCGTTCCCGCACTAAGCATTCCAATCGTAACAATGCCGCTATCTACTGCAGAAATATTTCTGGAAACAATGCTTTGCAATGCATTTATTATATTTGCAGTTATGACAATGGGATCTATTCCACGATTTGGATGAGCCGCATGGCACTGTTTGCCAATTACCTTTGCATAAAAGCTGTCTGCCGATGCCAAAATTGCGCCGCTTTTAACTCCAATCGTTCCGGCATATAGATCAGAATTTACATGCAAGCCCACAAATATATCGACTTGATCCAAATCTAATCTCGAATCGTTTAAAAACAGCTTTGCTCCTTCAAGCGTTTCTTCTGCAGGCTGAAATATGAATAGAATTTTCCCAGAAAACTTATCTTTTAATTTAGATAAAATTATCAGACTAGATAAAAGTATGGTCATATGGACATCGTGCCCACAAGCGTGCATTATTCCAGGATTTTTCGATTTAAATTCCAAATCATTATCTTCTAAAACAGGCAATGCATCCATATCTGCTCTAAGCGCAATCACTTTATCAGATTTTCCCTTCTTGCCAGTCAGTTCCACAAATATTCCAGTTTCGCCAACAATATTTATACTGTCATAATTTACTTCTTTTTCAATAATCTCTAAAAGATATTTTTGGGTATTATATTCTTTCATGCTAAGTTCAGGATGCGCATGTAGATAATGCCAATGATTTATTGCTTCTTTTTCAATTTCTTTTATCAAATTATCTAGCTTTATCATTTTTTTCTCCCATTTTTTGGTTATTAATATTGTTTAATAAACTCTCAATGCCTTATGCTAACATCCATTATAATCTGGACTATTTTTTATTTTTCAATGCATTTTTAGGAATTTGAAACATGCATAATCTTCTAAATTTGCAATTTTTCATCTAACCTAGCTTTTACATTTCATATCTCTTTTTGGTGTCCAAATTCTTTCCACAAAAATGGCAAATTTCCTAATTTAGCTCATGTTGCAATGAGGTTTTTTAAATATTAAACTGCTCACAAGTTAAATCATAATATTTTTACGTTTATGCGATTAAAATATTAAATTCCGCCGCCAAAAATTCTATTCTTTTAAATATTTCACCATAATAATTATTAAAAATCATAGCCACCACAGCACATTGCCAAAAAGCGTAATCACCTTCAATCCAGTCAAGCTGACATCTAGGATATGCAGTTTCTTTCCTGTAACAAGATCTAAGAAGCTCATCAAACTCCAAAACCTTACTCTCTAACTCTTCGCCTTTTAATTCCCTCAGTCTTTGTGGATTAAAATCTTTTGCTTTTATTTGTGCTCGCTCCTTTGGTTTGATGTTTTGTAAAACTATTACTAATAGTTTACGTTAGTATAATTATTGTCATTTATGTTTTTAAATATTTTCCTTAAATAAAAAACCCTTAGGCTCAAATATAAACTTCATCGCTCTATATACCCTTTTATCCATAATTCTTATAGTTGAATTAATGTCAGTCCAAAAATATGGCCAGCTATATAATAATAAAAATTGTTTTTCTGCAAACGGTAAAATTTTTGGATAGTCTATTATGACATAATCATCTAATACTTCAATATTTATAGTTGGCAAGCTCTTGTATTTGAATAATATCGCCGCTGCAACTTTATTTGGGTCCTTACCGCTTATGCTGTATAAATAAGTGTCAGGAATTTTTTTCATTAAAAACTTTTCATCTATGTATTGATATACATAATAATTTCCTTTTAATTCTAGCATAGATATTGTTCCATCTAGATATGGATCTGTAATCCAATTATGTCCATCTTGTTTATGGTTTAAAAACTTTCCTTGGTTATAGAGTTCTTGTTCAGAAATATTTATATGATCGCTCTTCTTCAATTCCTCTTGCAAGTCAGTGTAGAGTCGTTCCAATTTTACATTACAAAGATTGAACATTTCTTCAATAGATATATTTGAATTCTTTTCTTCATCTAATTGCTTAAAATAACCCAAGCCGCTCATAAATACGTTTTCATTAATTAAAAATCCTCTTCTAAATTCTATATTTAATATATTCGCTGTTTTTGATATTGTAGGCGCCAAATTGTATGCACAAGTATACATATGTCCCGTGCTCAAATATATATCATAAATATTATCCACTATATTGTCTTTAATGCTTGTTAATCCTTCAGAACTAGGAAAAATCTTGACATATATGTCTATAGTATCTTTAATCATATTTTTGAAACTTGTCTTTGAAACTTTATTACTGAGGTTTTCAAAATTCCACAATGAAGCGATTGCCATCTTTCCAGCAACTGAATAGATTATATTTTTCATTTCTAGGTCATTATCTTTTGAATTATCAAAGTTAAAACCAAGTTCTTCGCATATATTCAATAATAGCTCATCTTCAACATACTTTATCATTTAATCACCCATGTTTTTTAATTCATTAATAATAATTCGAAACTTTGGATCGTCTTTGATATATCCATTTTTTTTAACAATATTTTTTAGGCTACTATTGTCTAAGGCTACTCCCCATGGAAAAGCCATCATAATAATTTCAAATAATTTGGGATCAATTCCTTTTATATTATAAAAAGCTCTATATCTTTTTAATTCTATATAGGCTGTTTTTAATATTTTATCAACTTTTTTATTATCTATACTATATTTTTGTAAATAACGAGTTGCTTCAAACTTTATATTATCATTTGATTCTTTATGACTTGAATTAATATTCTTGCAATATAGCATTTTACTATGGCTTAAACTTTTTTCTCGGTCAAAAAATATATCAGTTATTAAGGGATAAGTATCTTTAAAAAATAAATTTGGAATTTCACTTATATTATATGGGTTATCTGATATCCAAATAAAAGTTTTTTCTTTATTTGTTAATCTGTTTCTTAAAATATTCACCCACTCATCTCTCAAGCCATTTTTTATAATGATGATTTTCTCTTGAGAATTAATTGCTGATTTTAAGAGATTACGGTCATACTTATCTTCACAATTTAATACATATGCAGGTTTACCAATTACACTAATTGAAAAAGCATTAGCTAAATATTCTGCGAACTTGCCAGCCAATAAGATATTCGCTTTGTGTTTATAAATAGAATATAGATGTGCTGCTAATAGATCTGCAAATTCACTTTTTACATTTGAGTTTTCAAGATTAGCAACTATTGGATATATACTTTTGCTCGTATTTAGTACTGCGACTCTTGGATTGGTCCTTATTGCAAAATTATTTGAAATATAATTTTGCGTCTTATTATTGATTGTTTTTGTACTTTTCTCAGGATAATCTTCTATATTGATATTATCCTTCAAATTATACAGATCAATTTTTACTTGATTGCGTCTATTAAATTTAAATTTGAATTCTTTTATAATATCCAAGCCTTGATACACTTTTATGGTCGAATCGCTATCTACATTTTTTATGCTGATGGAGCTATCGCCTATAAGTTTTTCAATTTTGATTAATTTATTATTTTTATACAATTCAACTCTGCCATCAAACTCAGCTTGAATTAAAACATCCTGAACCTTAGATCTTAATTCACACACTTCACCTTCAGTATTTTTAATTCCTTTTCCAAAAATAGTAATTTTTGGTTTTTCAGCTTTTAATTTTAGGTTTTGCTCGTGAAAGATTTTATAGCTGAGTACTTCTTCATCTCTCATAAATGATATTTGATGGCGACCATTCAGACCTAGCTTATATATCTTGCCATCTTCTCTATTTAGCTTAGTAATTATATTTTTTTCCTTTTCTTGAGGAAATGATGCAACTATTTTTTCAGTACCAGTGGTATAGATATAAGTGTTATAGAAATTGTGGAAAAATAATTGATGCTGATTGATATGAGGAGGCCATATTATTTTTGCACTATATTTTTCATTACTCAATAACAATCCTCTATCCAAAAAGAAATTCGCAAGTTTTTTTTCATGTTTCAAAGGCTTAATAAGATATAAAATATACTTATCATTAGATTTATATTTTTTTCTTGCAAGCTCTTTATATTTTATTCCAGATAGATATTTTAACCTGCTAGAAGCTCCTCCTTCTCTTACTAATAGTAAATACTCTTCGTTTAGTCTAACTTTTGAACCCCATCCTATTTTTAATCCACTCGATTTATAAAAGAAAGCCCCGCCTTTATGTAAAAGTTCAACTCTATCTTTCCAGTAGTATTTTCTATAATCATTTTCTCCTTGATATTCTAAATTATAATATCGCTTTAAATTTCCATCTAGTTCAATGTAATTAGTAATACCCCGTTTAAAACTATTTGCAGATGCCTCGTTTACAAAACTTAAATCTCTAATTCTTCTAGAATACTCAATATTTTCAATATTAGCCCCTCTAATTTCAATCTTTCTGCAGTAAGGCATAAATTCACTATCTTGTGGCATTATAAACCCTAAATAGATTTTGAAGTCATCGTCAAATCTCTCAATTTTGACAGGCATATCATAATATCTTTTAAAGAATGAGCTCTCACTCTTTGAATAGCTTGATAATTTTTGTTCACACTCTTCCATAGTCGTATTAGGACGATGTCTAAAATGTCTTTTTCTAGTATTTTCTCTTCCAAATCCATCTTGTGTAAATAATACATCATCACCACATATTGAGCATCTAAGCAATTTAGAATCAGCTCTTATTGTTTCATAATTATTATTTTCATTGCATAAAGCCTCCAGCTCCTCAGCCGATATGAACCTAACTCCCTTTTCTTCATCCCAGTATGTAACACAAGTTAATGCCATTTTTACACTCCTAAAAATTATGATTAATATAGATTACAATATAAAATTCAAATAAACTTCAGCATTTATGTATAACTCCCTAATTAATATTAAATAATTAGAGAGCGTTAATTTAATTCTTAGTATGATTAATTACACCGATTCTAGGCCTATACCTATAACGAATGACAAAATTATAATATTATTTTCTATTTATCTATATTGTTGTGTTTTAAATATATTTATACAAAATATTGTTTCTTTACCTTAACTCACTCGCTATTAGATGTGTTTATGTTTCTATCTATACAACTTAGCTATTATCTTATTTTAAAATAATAAAACAATATTATTGAAATAAGCTCGCAAAGCCCATCTATTACTTTACGAAATCATCCATTTCCAAGTTAATTCTTGCGTATCAAATTATACTTGCCAAGATAATCTATAAATTTATCAATTATCCTATCTTTTCTTTCTTCTATATCTATTTCTAAAAAATCGTCAAATTGATCTGTAAAATCTAATAATTCTGCTATTCTTGTTCCCTCTTTTTTTATATTTCTGTTATTTATATATCCCTTATAATATTTTTTCTTGTCTTCAAATCTATAATCTGAAGCTCTTATATTAATCTTTTTTTCTAGTAAACATTTATTGCCTAGACTTTCTAAATTCTTTTCATTAGACAATGTATTTTCTTCGCCCTTGTTTTGTCTGTTTCTAGGGAATATATGATCAATATCAAATTTTGTCTCAATATTCAATAGTTCTTGTCTTGGATTTTGGAACGCCCACCAAGCTAGCATCGATTTAGTAATAGGTCTTTGGTTGTTGAAAGAAAAGTTATTAAAATCTCTCTTTATATTGTCAATCTCGAATTTGTAATTTTCAAAAGTTATTGGCCTGTTATTTACTATGTTTATCATTTCGTTATAAACAGGACCACGTAAAGCATTGACTCCAGGATTTGTTATGGCATACATCCATATAAAAGCTATTGATTTCCCGAGAAAATCGTTAAATTTATCGTGATCTAATGAACCATCCTCAGCTTTATTATGCATAAAGTAAACTGATGTAAAATAAGTCCACATTCCATTTGGAGCATAGTTTAAAATGAATAACTTTCGCAAAACGTCATCTGAAAATCGATCTTTATCTTGATTTTCAACATCGGTCCAAAAACTACACAATTGAATTAAATTTTCAAAAATTTTTTCATCTTTAAGTAATTTGTAATTATCTTTTTCATAAAATTTTCTTAAAGCTTCAGTAGTCGTCTGTTTGTTGCCCATGGATGCTCTTTCGTAATACATATATCGGGAGAAAAGTTCATCCATGGGAGATCCGCTCTTAGTTTCAAATATCTCATTACATGAAGTTTCTAATTCTTTCCACATCTTTATAAATTCTTCTTTTTTTCCTATACCTGAATACATCTTGTAGAATTGTGCTTTAAAGATATCTGAATCAGATAAAGGTAATCCTCTGTCATTTAATGTTGAAAAAATTCTTAGCGCTGTATCTTGAGATTCTGCTTCAATCGGTAGCAAAATGCAATTTCTCATGATTCGATTTGGTAAATATGGCAAATAAGCCGCAAATTCATTAACAAATTCATCTATCTTTGCTTGAAAATATTTAAAGTTATGAGCATATCGACTTTTTTGCCCATCATTGGTTTTGCCTGATTTTAATATTGAAAGAAACTCTTCTTTATCATCATCTGTTGCAACTTCTGAGTCTATCTTTAATAGATTTTTATTTGGATTATCGAATTCATCTGTTTTCCATATACACTTCGCA
>JAUNVH010000034.1 GCA_030537765.1 Tissierellia bacterium
ATATCAGCTTTTGTGAAAACATACAATCGTTTTCTGAAAATTATGGGAAAATATTTTATTTATTTTCTAAAAATTTATTTTCAAGCCGTTTCAAGATTTTTAAAAGTCTTTGAGAAAATTTATTAAAAAATAAAACCGGCACAAAAAGTACCGGCAAAATGAAAATGCTATTTCTTTTTAACAATTTGTACTACATCCATTAATAGATCTTTTGCAAGCAGTATATAATCTTTTGCCGAATCTCTATTAGATGCAAACATATGGGCAGTATCTTGAACAGTGCCAGCCAATGTGGATACGCTGTTTGTAACTCTATCGGCAGTATTTCCCACCTTCAATGTCACATCGCTTACTGTGGAAGTTACTGTATTGATATCTGACATCATACTGTCTGCAATGCCGACCATATTCTCGACATTAGGCGTTATATTCTCTACTAAGACTGTAACATCTTCTGTCAAAGTGCTGACAGAACCTGATGCCTTTTCAACATTTTCCATAACTGATGGAAGTCTTTCTACAGTCAAATTTATAGATTCTTCATTGTCTGATAATAGTTTCTTAACGCCTTTTAGAATTTCGGCCACATTTTTTAGAACTAATGCCAAATAGACCAATGCACCTATGCCTGCTAGTGTCAAGAAAAAAGTCATAATTTCACTGAGTGTAAATGTATTATTCATTATTTCACTCCAATCTATTTATTAGCTTTGTCTTTTACGTCTTCTTTTGCGTCTTTCGCGTCTTTCTTTACTTCTTTTGCACCATCTTTTACTGCTTCTTTTACTTCTTTGCCGGTTTTTTCAACATCGTCTTTGATGTCTTTTGCGCCTTCTTTTACTTCCTCGCCGACTGCTTTTGCTTTTTCTTTTAATTCTTTTGTCTTTTCGTCGACTTCTTCTTTAGCCACTTTTAAATTTTCATCTAATTCTTTTTTAGAATCTTTCAAAGTTTTGGAAATATCGTCTGCGCTTTGTTTTACAGTTTTCACAGCTTGATTTTTAACTTCGCCAACTTGTTCAGCCATTAATGATGCTTTTAATTTTGCTTCTTCAAGTTTTGCATTAGCTTCTGATTTTACATCTTCTAATGTAGCTTGTGCTTTGTCTGCTGCTTCTTTTGCTGCATTGGCGATATCTTCTCTAGTTTCTTCTCCGGCCTTTGGTGCAAATAAAACTCCAAAAGTTGCTCCGACTAATGTTCCAAAAGCTAAATTACCTGCCGCTTTTAGTCTCTTTTCTCTTTCTATACGTTTTCTTCTCTCTTCTAAAAATCTCATAAAAACACGCCTTTCTTATTTATTTTGTATTTAATATAAAATTACCCATATATATGAGCTTTAATCATATTCATATTAGATATAATTTAAAAAAGCAATTAGAATTAAAGTCAGCGCCCAATAGTTCATTGCAATTTTTTACAATAATTTTTTTATAAAATGTTTTTAGAACTCAGCTTTTTTGATAATAAAAACCAATTAAATCTCTACGCTTTACTAGACAATCGCTTATGTTATAATATATTACATATATGAATGATTGGGGTTATAAAAATATGGACAGATTAGCTTATTTAAAAGACTTTTTCAAGAGAAATAAATTAGCTTATATAGTCGGTTTTTCATGTCTTTTGATTATCGACTTAGTTCAAGTCTTTGTGCCACAAATTTTAAAGGCATTTTCAGACGATTTTCAAAACGGAAGCTTAAATCTTGATAAAGTAAAGTTCTACGCATTGCTCATGGTGCTTTCGGGCATTGTGATTGCAGTTGGCAGAGCAATTTGGCGCTTGAGCATTTTTAAATCTAATAGACTTTTAGAATATGAGCTCAGACGAGATTGCTTTGAAAATTTATTATATCTTTCTCCCGACTTTTTTGGAAAATATAAGACGGGAGATCTTATGGCGCATATGACTAATGATGTCAGCGCAGTTAGAAAAATGGCAGGACCTGCTCTTTTAGCTTTTGTCGATGCGATTATAATTATCATCTCAACTGTATTTATGATGATAAAATCGACTGGACTAAAGATTACTTTGATGGCCATTGCCTTCTTTCCACTTTCAGTATTTATTATTTCTCATATGGGAAAAATTATTTACGGCCGTTTTAAATTTGTTCAAGAAGTCTTTTCAGATTTATCTGACAATCTGCAAGAGAGTTTTTCGGGCATACGTGTGATTAAATCTTTTGCTAAGGAGAAGCTCTTTTTAGAAGAATTTGAAAATATTAACGATGTCAATTACAAGGCCAATCTATCTATGGTAAAGGTAAATGCCTTTATGCGCTCTTCCACCGATTTGATTATGTCTTTGGCATATGTGGTGGCAATTATTGTGGGCGGAAAAATGGTTTTAAACGATTCTATCTCTTTGGGTGATCTAGTTGCATTTATTATGTATTTGGGATTATTAGTTTGGCCCACCAGATATTTTGGCGTCAGCGTAAATGTGTTTCAAAGGGGCATGGCCTCTATGGATCGACTTAGTGAACTTTTAAAACAAAAGACTAATATAAAAGAGAGTTTAAATCCCGTAGTTAAAGAGAGTTTAGAAGGTTATGTAGAATTTAAAGATGTTTCATTTAAATACAAAGGAGCAAAAAATTATGCTTTAAAAGATATTAATTTCAAATTGGAACCTGGCAAAACTTTGGCAATACTTGGTAGAACGGGCAGCGGAAAATCTACTGTGGCAAATCTTTTATTGCGTCTATTCGATACAGATTCTGGTTCTATTTATATAGATGGTGTAGATATAAAAGATATGTCTTTAAAGAGCATTAGAGAAAATATTGGCTATGTGCCATCAGATAGTTTCTTATTTTCTGAAAGCATATTAGAAAATATCGGCCTATATAATGACGAAAAAGTCAGCCTCGATGAAGCCGAAAAATTTGCTCGCCTTGTAGAATTTGATTCAGAGATTGAAGGCTTTTCAGATAAATACGATACTATTTTGGGCGAAAGGGGAGTCAATCTATCTGGAGGTCAAAAGCAGAGACTTTCAATTGCAAGGGCCTTAATCAAAGATGCAGATATATATATTCTAGACGATTCACTCTCGGCAGTCGATACTGAAACTGAAGCCGAAATCTTAGACAATCTTTCAGACTATTTAAAAAAGCGTTCAGTAATTATAATTGCACATAGAGTTTCTACAATAAAAAATGCCGATGAAATTATATATCTCGAAGACGGAGAAATAATAGAACGTGGAACTCACGAAGAACTAATTGCACTTGCTGGCAGTTATAAGACCATATATGAAAATCAATTATTAGAAGAAGGAGGTGCTATAGATGGATAAAGATATAGTACTTTCTCAAAAAAATATGGACCGCAAAATGTTAAAGAGACTTTTAAAATATACTAAGCCATTTTTAAAGCTGATAATTTTGGCAATCATAATTCTCTTTACACTTTCATTAATTGATATTGCAAGGCCTTATATTGTAAAGGTCGTAATAGATGACCATCTTGTGGGCTATCAGATGCCTATGAGAGAAGTTTTAAATGAAACAGAAGATAGTTTTAAAATTGGAGAAAAGTTTTACGAAAGAGATGATGATGGCGATTATAAGATTTTGCGTCAAGCAGATAAAAAATATTATTTAGTTTCTACTGATGTAGATGATATAAATGAGGCAGAAGAAAAAATTTTATTAAAAGATACTGAGATTTCAAAAATACATGATCGAGATTATAATTCAGTTAGAAATCTGGGACTTTTATATCTGTTTTTAATTCTATTTACATTAGTTTTAAACTATGCTAGGCAGATTATTTTAAATATCACAAGTCAAAGCATTATAAAAGAATTGAGAGAAGATTTATATGAAAAGATATTGGGCCAATCGGTCGCCTATTTTGACAAAAATCCAATCGGTCGCCTAGTTACAAGAATTGCCAACGATACTGAAACTTTGAACGAATTTTATAATGAAGTTATTGTCAATCTATTAATGGATGCATTTTTAATTGTAGTCACATTATATACTATGATGGCATTAGTTTTAAAACTGAGTTTTGTGGCAATAGTTTCAATTAGTATAATTTTATTTGCTTCATTTATATTTAGAAAATATATTAGAAAGATTTATAGACTTTCTAGAAAACAATTGGCAGAAATTAATGCCTCCTTGAGTGAATATATCTCGAATATGAGAATTATCACAATATTTAATAAGGAAGAAAAAATTGCTAAGAAATTCGATATTAAAAATGCTCAATATAGAAAGACTGAAGACAGACAAATTACGGCATTTGCAATTTATAGGCCGTTTATAGAATTTGTTCGCTCTTCAACTTTGGCAGTTATAATCTATTTAGGCGGCAAAATTGTATTAGACGGAGAGCTATCTTTCGGCACTGTATATCTATTTATTGAATATGTAAAGAAACTCTATTTTCCAATTATGGATATGGCTAATCAATATAATCTAATACAATCTGCATTTGCAAGTTCTGAAAGAATTTTCAGAATCTTAGATGAAGATTATTCTCTAAAAGAAATTGAAAATCCCGTCTGTAAAGAAATAGAAGGTAAGATTGAATTTCAAAATGTCGATTTTTCATATGTGCCGGGCCAAAAGATTTTTAATAATCTCTCATTTAAAATTGCACCGGGAGAAAAGATTGCGATTGTGGGCGAAACTGGTGCAGGAAAATCTACGATTATAAATCTAATTTCCAGAATGTACGATATAGATTCTGGCAAAATTTTGATTGACGATATTGATATTAAAGATTATCAAAAAGAATGTTTGAGAAAACAGATTGGGCTTGTGCATCAAGATGTATTTATTTTTAGTGGCAATTTGGCAAATAATATTTCGCTCGATAAAAACGCTACTGTCGACGAAAAGATGATTCAAGCTGCAGACTATGTGAATGCTTCACATTTTATAAATAGATTGCCTGATAAATATAATACTGAGCTACAAGAGCGAGGCGCTTCGCTTTCGAGCGGAGAAAGACAGCTTTTAAGTTTTGCAAGAACTCTCTATCACGACCCTAAGGTCTTAATCTTAGACGAGGCAACTTCAGGCATCGATACTGAAACTGAAAGACTTATTCAGGAAGCTATAGAAAAGCTCACAGAAGATTCTACGGCCATTATGGTGGCGCATAGGCTTTCTACAATTCAAAATGCCGACAGAATTATTGTGCTAGGAAATGGCGCCATTTTGGAAGAAGGCAATCATGAAGAGCTGCTCAAAAAACGAGGCGAATATTATAAATTGTATGAATTACAGTTTCAAGAATAAAAAAAGCCGGTCCATTTAAGGATCGGCTTTGCTTTTTAGTCAGCACTATATGGTAATAATGCGATTTGACGAGCTCTTTTAATAGCTGCTGTCATTTCTCTTTGATGCTTTGCGCAAGTTCCAGTTACTCTTCTGGGCAAAATTTTGCCTCTGTCAGAAACGTATTTTCTGAGTTTTGCTGCATCTTTATAATCAATTTTATTATTCTTATCAGCACAGAATGCGCACACTTTTTTGCGCGGTCTAAATCTTCTTTGCATTTTATCCTCCAATCTAATCTAGAATGGAATATCAGTATTATCTATTGGGTAAAATCCGTCGATATCGTCCAAATCGGGATTTGAATCTGACTGTTGATTAGATCCATACATGCCTTGATTTGAGCCTTGAGATGGATTATCTCCCCACTCTAAAAATTGAACTCTATCTGCTACGATATCTGTCGTATATCTTCTAATTCCGTCTTTTTCGTAACTTCCTGTTTGAATCCTTCCGCTGACGGCGCAAAGTCTGCCTTTTTGTAAATAGTTTGCGCAATTTTCAGCTTGTTTTCCCCAAACGACAATATTGATGAAATCAGCTGTAGGCTGGTTTCTCATTTCCATTTCCTGCTTTTTTTCTCTAGATACCGGCTTATCTACCGCTAATGTAAAGCGAGCAACTGCATTGCCGCCATTTGGTAAATATCTCAACTCGGGATCTCTCGTTAGTCTGCCTATCAAAACGGCTAAATTCATTATTTCATCTCCTTAATCGTCAAGTTTAACAACCATGTGTCTCATTATGGACTCATTGATCTTGGCAATTCTGTCGAATTCGGTCAAAATTTCCGGATTCGCGCTGAATGTATAGAGAACATAATATCCGTTTACATAATCGTCGATCAAATATGCAAGCTTTCTCTCGCCCCATTCGTCGACCGATTCGATAGAACCTCCAGCTTCTATTGTGGCTTGGAGTCTTTCCATCACTCTTTGTCTTTGTTCTTCTTCTACATCAGGATAAAAAATCACAATTGCTTCGTAATTTCTCATTTCTTCACCTCCTTGTGGACTCTGGCTCTTTCGAGCAAGGAATAGTCTATTTACGACTGATACAATTTTAGCATAATAATTACACAATGGCAAATAAAATTTTTATTTATGATTTATGTCTTAAAAGTTTGATCGTAGTTTCTGTGTTTTCTCTGGTGGTCTGTTTTTCAAAACCTATAAATGATCTCATGCATACATCGTCAAAAATTGAACCGCCTTCGTCATTAGTTTGCATAAATTTTTCTAAAAGCTCTGAACTATTGCCAGCTTTTAAAATATTTTCATACAGTTTTTCTAAATGCATCATGGGCAGATTTAATGCAATTGCATAGATAAAATCTCTTTCGGTGTCAAATTCTTTATCGCCAATTCTGTATCTATTCATCAGATCTGTCCAATAATTTGTCAATTCATGGCCTAAGACAGATTTTTCCAAATTGAAATTTAAGCCCATAAACAGTACTAAGCAAGCTGCAATTATAGCCACAAAGCCTAAAAACTGCCCCGAAAAAAGGCTGATTGCTCCAAATATGGCCGTGACTGCTCCTGCCAGGCTATACTTTCCTGCAAGAGTTTTTGATTTATCGTCATAGAGCCCAAGTTTTTTTATTTCAGATTCTAATGTGTCGAACCAATTTGCCTGTAACTTTGGCATTGTATCGGAATTATTTACAAGCCTTTTTATATTCTCTGTATTATTTTCATCTTTGCCCATAAATATCATTTCCATAAAAGCCAGTTCTGCAATGCTCAAGCCCTCATCTGTTATGCGCTTAAAATCGAGCTCGGCTCTGTTTTCTCTTTCATAAAATCTGGTCTTTATATTGCCATTATATTCTAAATCTAATATTTGAGCCGTGATAATTCTGGGTGCGTGATTGTAGCCATGCACTAAGAGATTTACTTCGGCAGGCGTTAGCTCAATTGATTTTTTCTTGGGAATATTTAATTTTGATTTATTTATGGACACCGCTTTAAATACCATAAGTATGCAAATGATAGATGTCACTATATTTATTATATTTAGGATAATATTGCTCATAAATCTCCCTCCGGCTTTATTATATCATAATTAATAGATTTTCATGTTATAATTATCTTAAAGACTTAATTTTTGGAGATGATGCTATGCGCAGAGAATATTTAAACAGTCCGGCCAATTTGCCAATTGAGATAAATTTTTTAAAACTTAAATACTATCCGCTCCATTGGTATAGCGGCCTTACGATTATTTGGGTATTAGAGGGCGAATTGATGCTCAGCGTAGAGAGCGAAAAATATACTGTATATAGTCGCGAAGTTGAAGTTATAAATGGAGATGAATCGTTTCAGATAGAGGCAAAATCTAAAGAAGCTAAAGTTTTAATCTTTAGATTTAATCCTGCATTTTTTAAAGACTATTATGAAGATAGCGAAGATACATTTTTTTATACGAATCTTCCTGGCGACGATATTGAAGACGAAAGATATCAGGAATTGAAAAAATATTTGAGCGAATTATTATTTGAATATACTTATGCATTAGAAGATTATGAATATATAATTTCTAAAACGTCTGTGAAACTATTTTTCCATCTTTTAAACAATTTTCATTATCTATTTAGCGAAGAGGAAAGTCTTAGAGAAGATGAAGAAAAGCTGGCAATGTATCATCGTATAGTTAAATATCTTTCTAATAATTATATGAACAATATCAGCTTAAAAGATATTGCGCATAAAGAATTTTTATCAAGCCCGTATCTTTCTAGTCAAATTAAAGAAACTTTTGGCATTGGCTTTAAAGAATATTTAAATAAGATTAGAGTCGAAGAGGCCACAAAATATCTCTTAGATACTAAGATGAATATTAGCAGAATTTCTGAAGAAGTTGGTTTTTCACATGTCAGATATTTTAATAAGCATTTCAAATTAAATTATCATATGACGCCTATGGAATATAGAAAAAAATATCGCATAAGCGATTTAGAATATGAAAATTTGAAACAGTTTGAAAAAATAGATTTAGAAGAATCGATAAAGCTTGTGCAAAATTATCTATTAGACTACACTAGATACGATTATGACGATAGAATCGTAAAAATCTCGGGCGATTTAAACGGTGAATCTTTGGGCTATTTCGATCCACCAGAAATTTTAGATTTGGGAGATGCATCTCTCTATTTAGAAAATGAAAATTTTAGAATTTTAAAAGAAATTCAAAATAATATTGGCTTTAAATATGCATTTGTGAGAAATCTATTTTCAGCCGATATGGATATTTATAGGGGCAAGAATAGAAATTTTATTAATTGGACTCGTGTGGAGCTCTTATTAGAAACTTTAAATTCTTTGCAGCTCTTTCCCGTAATTGAAACTAAAGGCGTTCCTAAGTATATTTTAGACGACTTTTTGGACAATTTTTCTGATATTTATGAAGAAAATCTCTTAAATTCTTATCTAGATTTCGATCTATCAGCACTTGCGCCGACATTTCTTTATAAGAATATAGATTCTAAAAATGACGAATTGAAAATGAGCTCCTATATATTAGATAAATATATAAATGAGGGCAGAAGAATTATAATAAATCCAATCGATGAAATCGACAAAGATACTTTCTTACTCAATGACACATTTTTTGGAGGTACTGGCTTATTTACTAATAACGGAATTCCAAAGGCATCTTACTTTGCTTATATCTTTTTGGCAAAGCTGGGTGGCGAAATTATTCTCACGGGCGAAGATTTTATTCTGACTAGAAAAAGTTCAGGCTTTAGGCTTTTAATATTTAATCCCTATCGCTATAAATCGGCCAAGAAGAGATATAGTATCAATATTTCAAATTTAGAACACGATGCTTTAATTACTAGATATGAACTCAGTTTGCATTTTGGTTCGGCTTATGAAAAATGGCAAGACTTGGGAAGTCCTGAGAGAATCTCCAATGCCCATTGGGAAATTCTTTCTAAATATTCTTATCCCGATGTAGATTTTTCTAAGGCACAAAAATCGGGCATATTAAATATCGTGACTGCAGTTGAGCCAGGCGGAAGTATTCTTTATGAAATTGATTATGAATAATAGTTTTTAGATTCGGCATATTTATCTAGTATGCCGAAATTTTTTTGGGTAAAAATTTTATAAGGAATGGAGATGATTTTTTGAAATATCTATACTCATTAATTAAATTGATTATTCTTTTAGTCTTAGTAAATATTTTTAAAGAGGGCTCGCTCATCTTTTTTGAAATTATTGCCCAGATTATTGACCCCGAAAGTATAAATAGAATTTATGATTTGGAAATGGTTTTTAGATTACTCACTACGATTGGAGCCATCTTAGGCGTTATCATATTTGTGAAATTGATTTGGAAAAAAGATATGGAATATATCGGTTTTGAAAAGAAAAATGGTTTAAACGTTTTTTTGAAAGGTTTTACAATAGGCTTTATCTTATTTTCAAGTATTTTATTGATACTAATATTTTTGGGAGCAGTCAAATTTAAAGGTATAAATTCATCTTTTTCAATATTTTATATTTTCTTATTCTTAATTGGTTTTATAATTCAGTCTACATCTGAAGAGATTGTGGTCAGAGGCGCATTGACTAAATTGATTTTTGAACGCTTTGGAAAATGGATAAGCATTTTAGTTCCAGCTTTTTATTTTGGCTTTATGCATATTAACAATCCAGGTGTAACTGGAATTTCTACTTTAAATACATTTTTAGTGGGGATTATCTTTGGCCTACTTTTATATCATGATAATATTTATTTGCCAATAGGTTTTCACAGCGCTTGGAACTTTTTTCAAGGACCGTTTTATGGATTAAATATTAGTGGAATTGAAATGCCTTCTAATGTTTTAGATTTTGAAATCATAAATCAAAAGCTAGCAGGCGGCTTTTACGGCATTGAGGCTAGCTTAGTGACGACAGTTTTATTTATTGCCCTTATAATCTATTTATTTATCAAAGAAAAAGATAAAGCTTATTGATTGGCAAAGAGAAAGCTCCCTAAATTTAGGGAGCTAATTTATTAATATTTTGCTCTGCGCATCGCCATATCGCTATCTCTTTTAGCCATGGCCTCTCTTTTGTCATATAGTTTTTTACCTTTGGCAAGCGCAATTTCAATTTTTACTCTGCCAAAAGATTCATAAAGTCTTAAGGGCACAATTGTATAGCCTTTTTGTGTAATCTGCTGATCTAATTTTCTGATTTGCCTTTTGTGAAGCAATAGTTTTCTCACTCTTAAAGGGTCTTGATTAAATATATTGCCCTCTTTGTAAGGCGATATATGCATGCCCTCCACATATGCTTCGCCTCTTTTTATTGTGATATAGGCCTCTTTCAAGCTGACTTTCCCAGCTCTTATCGATTTTACTTCTGTGCCTTTTAAAGCGATGCCCGCCTCATAAGTATCTTCAATAAAATATTCAAAACGCGCTTTTCTATTAGTTGCAAATATTCGCTGTTCAGTTTTTGACATCTTTCACTTCTCCTACAAATTTAAAATCTATTTGGCCTTTTGTCGGATCGGCTGAGACTACTTCTATCTTTACATTTTGGCCAAGTCTATATTCTCGCCCCGTCTTTTGACCTCGGGCTAAAAATTCAATTTCATTAAATTCATAATAATCGTCTTCCATATTCTGATATGCTATTAGGCCCTCGATCGTATTTTTAAGTTGGACAAAAATTCCAAATTTAGTGATTGAACATATCATGCCTTCAAATTGTTCACCAATATGTTTTGAAATGTATTCAGCTTTTTTAATATCTTCTACAATTCTCTCTGCTTCTTCTGCGCGCCTTTCGGTCATAGAAGTTTGGTCTGCAATCTTTGGCATTATTGCCCTATAATGTTCAGTCCTTTGTTCAGTTAGACCTCCATTGAGCGTCTCTTTTATTATACGATGTATTTGAAGATCTGGATATCTCCTAATTGGAGATGTAAAATGCGAATAATAGTTTGAACTTAGACCATAATGAATGCTTGCTTCTTCGCTATATCTGGCTTTTTTTAAACTCCTTAATAGAATTTGTGAAATGGCCTGTTCTTCGTCTTTTCCTTTTATCTCATCTAAAATCTCTGCCAATTCTTTGGGATGAATATCATTTTGCAAGCCCTTTATGCCGTATCCAAAACCTCTTATGAAATTCAAAAATTCTCGCATCTTTTCTTCATCTGGCTTATCGTGAATTCTATAGAGAAATGGAGATTCTCTCCAATAATATTCTTCGCTGACGACTTCATTTGTGATCAGCATAAATTCTTCAATCAATCTGTTTGCGATTCTTCTTTCATATTTATAGACATCTGTAACTTCGCCTTCAGGTGTTATATCGATTTTTGTTTCTGGAAAATCAAAATCTAATGCGCCTTTTTCTTCTCTGGCTTCGTGTAAAATCTTCGTTAGCTCTTCCATGAGCTTCAATGAATCTTTTACTTCATCCGAAAGGCTATCACCTTCGTCAACTGCTTCTAAAAAATTGCTGACAGTCTTATAATCTAGTCTGGCAACTGTCTTTATTACTCCCTCGCAAATCTTATGATCTAAAACTTTTCCTCTATTATCTATTTTCATAATAACGGATAAGGTCAGACGCTCTTCATTTGGATTTAGAGAGCATATTCCATTTGATAATGCCTTTGGGAGCATTGGCACAACTCTATCTAGTAGATAGACTGAATTACCTCTTTTTAATGCCTCATCATCTAATGCTGAATTTTCTTTTACATAATGCGATACATCTGCAATGTGAACGCCGAGCTCATAGGCATTATCTAGTTTTTTAATATGGACTGCATCGTCCAAATCTTTGGCATCAATTCCGTCGATTGTAAAGATTATTTCATCTCTAAAATCTGTTCTATCTTTTATCTCATTTTCAGAAACTCTCTTTGGAATATTTTCTGCCATATTTAAAACTTTATTTGGAAATTCATAAGGTATGTCTTTGGCCTTTATTACGGAGAGTACATCGACTCCTAAATCATCTGGAAAGCCTAAGACTTCGACTATTTTTCCCTCCATGCCCTTTTCGCCCTTTGCCCTTTTTATAATTTTAGCTAATACTTTTTGGCCGTCTAGGGCATTTAGTGAATTTTCTTTCTTGATATAGACATCGTCTCCTAATTTCGATTCATCTGGTATTACAAAGCCGAATGCTCCATTGTTTTGGTATATGCCGACAATTTTGTCTGTGGCATGGCGTAAAATTTTTACAACTCTGCCTTCTGCTTTTTTGTCTTCTGTGATATCTTCAAGTTTTTCAACCAATACTTCGTCACCATGCATTGCATTGTTCATATTTTCTTCTGCAATGAAAATTTCGTCTTTAGAATTTTCAGGCGTGAAAAAACCAAAGCCCTTTGCATTTCTTGCCATATTGCCTTTTAGATATCCCGATTCGCTCGTCACATATCTTTCTTTTTTTGTCTTTACTATGAGGCCGTCTTTTTCCATGGCTTTTAGTAATTTATAAAAGTCTTTGCGATCTCTGGGATGAATTTCGAAATGTTCGGCAATTTTTTCTCTTGTCTTTGGTGTATATGATTTCGAATTCATATACTGCATTATTTTTTCTTTAATTTTCATATTATACCTTTCGTTCATCAAAATGTTTTATAAACTATTCCTATCTATATATTAATATCTTTTTACCCAAAAAGCAAAGAACCGACTCTAATGAATCGGTTCTTTCAAAATTAATCGTTCAATACATGAACTATTACATTTCTTCTTCCAAATTTGTAAACAGTGTTTCTAGATTGGAAAAATAGATCTATTCTATTTCCTTTAATCGCTCCGCCTGTATCTTCAGCCACTGCAAAGCCATAATCTGGCCAACCGTCTGTCGATTCGATATAGAGCTTTGTGCCTAGCGGTATAACCTTTGGGTCTACTGCCACAACTCCAGGTCTAAGTTTAGTACCTAAAGCTGTAATTCCTGCCCATTTGCCATTAGACTCAGCCGATGCATCATATGCTGTGGCTTTCATCTCGATGACCTTTTTAATCGATTTACCTTCTAAGCCCTGTGCCACCTTCGTTCCTATTTCAACAATTTTGTTGACTGGTTCTTTGGTAGTTAAGTATTCTAAGACTACTGTGCTAACTAAATGGTCATTTAAATATACATTTTTAATAACCTTTTTCTTAGTTCCCACTTCACCTTCTTGAACGACTTTTGTCTTTCCTTGATACATTTCTTCATTTTCAACTTCTTCAGTTTCAAATGGTATCTCTTCAATCTCTTCTACTACTTTTTCTACGACTCTATATACTTTGATTTCAGTATCAGGTTCTACTTCTTCAAATCGAGCAGGATATGTGTAATCCATCTCTCCAAGTTTAATTTCTGCTACTTTCAAAATATCGTCCACGACTGTATGTGGTGTCGATACGCTTTTTGTCTCTTTGTTTTCAATAATCGTATATGATTTCGGGAGTTTTAAAACTATCTCCATAGCCGCTTCAATCTCGGCATCTAAAGCCGGTTCTATAAACGATCCCTCTTTAATTTCAATTTCTTGTTCTGCAAAGAAGTCCTCCACGGTGGCTGCTGTGGTATGGAAAATTTCCTCTTCGCCATCAATATTCAGTACAATTTCTCTGGAAAGAAGCGTAGTAGCGCCCATTGTCAGTGAGACAAGGACTATCAGAATCAAGATGGCACGCAATTTGTTGCCAAATTGAATACTGTTCTTACTCATAAATTTCCTCCTAACATATTTGTTACTCTTGTAACTTTTTTGTAACCATTACGGTTCTTACATAATATATTTTATATGGAGAAAAATGTCAATAGTTTATAAAAAAGCTCGAAAGGCTGTATTTTAAGCGATTGTTTAGAATTAATCAAACATGGGCCTCAAGTCAAGTAATTTCTATGGCTTGGAATTACTGAAATTATGCCGATAGTAGGCAGTATTACAAAAATATTACAAAAGTGTTACGAAATCGAATTATAATTAATATTGTAAGAATTTTGGGAACGAATCATTAAAAAGAGCATAAATTTGCTAAATTTTATAAATAAATTCTAAAATACGTCAAATAATTGGGACGACGCCATTATTTGACAAAAAATTAAGGCTCAAAAATTTAATTTTGAACCTTAAAATGCATTATTAATAGATCAAATCTTTTAATCTTCCTGTAATTTTATAATCTAATTTAGAAAGTTCTTCTATTGTAGAGCAAGCCGTTATTGCCATTACAATTTTGAATTTATAAAGAAGACCTTCTAAATATTCTGCCGCATAATTATATTCGCCATGGATTAGGTATTTTAGCAATTCGCCAGATACGGCAACCATATTTGCGCCCATCGCTATGGACTTTGCCATTTGAAGCGCATCTTTAATTCCACCAGAGGCGATTAAGAATAGATCTTCATATTTTAAATCATTCGCCTCATAGAGGGCAAGTGCTGTGGGTATTCCCCAGCCATAGAGTTCAGATGCATCTAGTTTTGGATTTCTAATATCTTCTATCTCTATGAAATTTGTGCCTCCATGGCCCGATATATCAACATATTTAACGCCGATATCGTAAAGCGTTTTTATTGTGTCTTTAGACATTCCAAAGCCAACTTCTTTTACTATTATCGGTACTTCAATATGCTTTACTATTTTTTCTATATTTTTTAATATGCCTTTAAACTGCCTGTCGCCCTCGTCCATTATAAGCTCTTGAACTGCATTTAGATGCAATTGCATAGCATTGGCTTCGAGCATATCTACTGCCTTTTTAACATAGTCTAAATCGCTATTTGCGCTCATATTTCCAATTATAATTCCATTTGGATTTTCTTTTCTCGCAATTGTAAAGCTCGTAATTTGGCTATTATCTTCAATTGCAATAGTTTGAGAACCCAAAGCCATTGGTATATTATATTCCAATGATAGTTTTGCAAAATCACTATTGATTTTTTTGGAAAATTCATATCCACCAGTCATGGCATTTATCATTAGAGGATATGAGATTCTCTTTCCTAAAAATTCAATCGAGCAATCAATTTTATCAAAATCAACTTCGGGAATTGAATTATTGTATAAGAATACGTCTGAAAACAGATTGTCGCCTTGATATTCTGCTTTCATGCAATTCTCCACATGTTCTTGTTTTCTGAAAATGCGCATATTTAAGTCCTTTCTATTCAATTATATAATCCGAAAACCATTCATCTATGGCTTCTTTAGTGCCTTTTTTATCCACAATATAATAAGAGATTTCGTCTATCATTGTGCCGTAGCCCGGAATAGTCTTAGTTTCGATTTTTTCTGGATTAATCTTTGTAGCCATTCCCATGCCCTGATAGATAATGCTTGGATCTATATTTGTGTCCACATGGCTTAGATATGCATCGATTAGTTTGGGCAATTTTAAAATATTTCTAGGCGTCAAGAGCTGTCTTATAAATTCTTTTAAGAAATACTGTTGCATCGCAACTCGCTCTTCGTCACCAGTTTTATATTGTCTATATCTCAAAAACTGCATGGCCTGATCTCCATTTAGTTTTTGCAAGCCCTTTTGCAAATCTATATGAAGTTCCTTACCCTTAGTAGTATCGTGATAATTCATTCGTCTTGGCACATCAATCTCAACTCCGCCGATAGCATCTACTATATATTTTACAGCAGGATAATCGACTCTGACATAATAATCTATATCTATACCAGTAAAATCTCTGACTGTCTTTAAAAGCAATTTCATTCCACCGTATGAATGAGAATGGTTTATCTTGTCTAATTTTCCGAACACTTTAACTCTAGAATCTCTGGGAATTGAAAGTATATTTACAGTTCCCGTTTTGAAATTTACTTTACAGACCATAATCGTATCGGAACGAATTCCTGTTGAGCCTGATTTATTCTCATTTTCTTTTAATTTTGTAAGATCTCCAGTATCGACTCCAACTAATAAAAACACCAGTTCATCTATATTTTTTTGTTCTATTATATTTCCTTCTACTATATTATCTACAGCCTCTACTTCGGCCGAATCTTCTATTTGTTGAATTGCAGTTTTTGCAGTGGCAATTTTATGCCATAATTTGCCATAAGCTACGCCAAAAATAATTAGCGATATCAAAAACGATATTAAAAACTTCTTTTTCATTAATAATCTCCATTCTGTAATCTAAAAATTACTATTACATTTTAACACTTCAGCTTTTTTAATTCAATTCTTTTTGGAAGCTAAAAATTTTTAAAAAAACTAAGCATCTTTTTATTAGAAGTTTTCATAGTCGATACTGTCCATAATAAACTTGAGTTCTTCGCCGTTTATTCTTTCATTCAATTCTTTAAATTCTTCAATTTTATTATTCACAAAATATTCTGTCAATCTCTTATAAGCCTCGACTTTCCATGTCAGATAGTTTCTGTTTTTGGAAAGATCACTATTGAATGTCAAAAGATTTGAATAGACTTGTTTTAATATCATAATTAAAGGCTTATTGCCGGTAGCATATAGCACAATATTTCGCCACTTTTCCATTTCAGCCGAAGTGCGCTCAATTCTATCCATTTTATAATGGCCAGATATCAGCTCCATCGAAGTGGTGAGCTCCTTATAATGCTTTTCGGTCTTAGTTCTAAAAAAATAATCTATTGCCAAATCTTCTAATTTAATTTTAAGTTCATAAAATTCAAAAATCCGCTTTAGCGATAATTTATTTACAACTGCGCCCTTATCCTTAATCTTTGTAATCATGCCCTCGCGCTCTAATTGTGCAATCGCCTCTCTAACGGGCGTTCGGCTGAGGTTTAGAATTTCTGCAATTCTCGATTCAATTATTCTGTCATTCGGTTTTAATTCGCCAGAGCTTATCATCGCGCGCAATGTTCTATAAGCTTTTTCTTTTCCTGATATTTTTATTTTAGTATTAATCAATCCATATCATCCCTTATATATTTTAAAATCATATTTTTTGTAATCTCAAGTACAGTTTTCTCGCTGTGGCTTCTGTTTCTAATGCAATTTCTTGCAAAATTTCCACATACAATGCATAATCTTTGGTCTAAGTTTAAATCTTTTCTTGAGATTGCTTTTTCATCATGGTAAATATCGATATCGAATAGTCTGCCCAGTTTATGGTTTTCTTCTAAATTAACTGCAAGCTTCTTTGCCATATTTGGATCGATATTTAATTTTGCGATTAAATTTTTACCGTCATCAGTATCTTCTATTATAAAGGTATTTGAATGAAGTTTAAAGACCTTAATTAATTCTTTTTTGGCAATTTCGAACAAAATATCTTGCAAAACTCCATTTTTTAAATCGCCACAGTAATTTGTCTTGAGTGAAATTATCGTATCAGTATCAGCTTTTGTCATATTATCTATATAATTTCTTCTATTCTCTCTCGCATCTAAAATCTTTAAAGCTCTATTTTCTAAATTGTAAAAATAGTTTTCAAGTTCTTCAATAAAGATAATCACCGCCAAAAGATCTGCAGAGCCACCTGGGCTTAGATTGTATTTAATCATATATAGATCTAGCTCTTTTACTTTTTTTATAAATTCTAAATCAGTTTTAGCATCTAGTATATCTTTTGCCCTAGATTTAATATCGTAAAGTGCCGAAATATCTTTTCGACCAACAATATTAGAATCATTAACCTTAGCCATTAATCTGATTAAGGCCTTTATATATGGAATTTCATCTTGTCTATGCTTTTTTTCTTCTATATAGCTTTCATAGATTCCATCAATCGTTTCAAACCCTGAAATAGCCTCGCCTCTGGCACCTTTTAGGCCATGTTCTTTATATAATTTTTCGCCATAAGTCTTGGGAGTCTTAATATCTAAATCTCTTTTGCTATCTTTGGCTATCTGTTTGGAATATTTTTGCAAAAGCTCTTTTGAAAAGCTTTCTTTTTTGCCATAGATAATTCCAGCTGCAGCACAAATTATACCGAGCGAAAAAATTATGCCCTTATGCGTATTTACTCCAGCCGTCATATCGTACATCTTTAGTTCTGCTTCTAAGCCATATTTTTGCAGTATGGGAAATATTTTTTCAGTCGTCTTAAAAATTTCTCCACAGCTTATGCAGTTTTCAAAATATTTAGTTATCGCAAATGAGCTGTCTAGGAAAGTGAATATATCCATATCGGTATGTGCGCCAGTATTATCGCGATCCACAAGGCCTGGTTTTGGCGTTATCATAACTTCTCTAATCAAAGTCTTAGTCGCCAAATTTGCAATATCATTCGAAAAACTCATACAAACTCCTTTTATTACATTTCTATTACTAAATGTCATTCAATTGTAACTAATTTGAAATATTTTATTAATCGCTTTCTATCTTATCTATTATACAATATAATGAGTAAAATAATAAGCGAGGTGTATTATGTTTAAGAAAAAGTATTTGCCACTGTTTTTAATTTTAATTATGGCAATTTTTATAAGCTCATGTTCTAAATCAGAGCCAAAAATTGATGGGCCTGTGGAAGAGAAGATTGAGCTAAAAGACATTGAGGGCGAATTGGTAGATAAGTATATAGAAGATGATATCTCCTATGTGGAAATTAAATCTGATGAAATAAAAAAATTAAAAGTCGATGCAGATTTGATCGACGAATTTGACAAAGGCAGCATTGTAAGTGCAGAATATGATGAAGATTTAGAAATTAAAAATATAAAACTATTGTCAAAGCCAAAAGAGCCAGTTAAAAAAGAAGAGCCAGTCGAAATTGAAATCAGTTCAAATATAATTATGCCTACAGAAAAAGTGCCAACTGAAGATTTGAATATTGTAAAATCGTTCGATGTTAAAGATTTTAATGAATACGGCATCTTAGAAGTGTCTATGTTTACAAATGCACAAAAAGACGATACGGGCCATTTTATGTGGGACGATGGCAATGAATTTTTGATTCTTGCGAGAATGGAAAACGAAGACTATGTTTTGTTTGAAGAAAGAGTTCAGCTAGGTCAGCCTGAATTTTATGTCTTTAATGAAGACAATATTTTCCATATCGCAATTTTAGAATCTTCTACTGCTCACCTTTCATTTAAAGATTATACTTTGAACGAGCAAGGCTTTTCAGAAAATATCTATTATGAAACTGAGGGCAATGTAAATATGATATCTTATTAAACTTAGGTCTATTTTTATAGACCTTTTTTTGTTTTTTACAATTTGCATAATACTTTGACTTTTATTTATTATATAGATATAATCGAATACAAGTATTGGAATTAGAGGTAAACATATGAAAATTGGAGAAATTGCAGCCTTATCTGCCGCATTCTGTTGGACTATAAATGCGCTTTTGCTTGAAAGCGTTGGAAAAAGGACTAATATACATAAGACAAATTTTATGCGCCTGATATTGGGGCTAATACTTATATCATTTTATACATTATTTACAAAAAATATGTTTTTGCCAGTTGATGCAAGTTTAAAGACAGTTTTATTTCTTTCACTCTCGGGACTTATAGGCTTTGCCATTGGAGATTATTTTTTAATTCGCTCTATGGTAACAGTAGGGACAAGAATTGCAATGCTCATGATGGCGACAAGTCCAATTATGACTGCTATTATAGATTTTTTAGTTTACAAAGAAAAATTGACTGTTTATAATCTCTTAGGTATTGCGCTTACCTTGATAGGAATTGCAATGGTTATAATTTATCAAAAACAGAATGATGATTTAGACGGCAGAAAAAATCTTTTTGCTGGAATTTTCTTTGGTTTTTTAGGCGCATTAGGTCAAGCAGTTGGACTAATATTTAGTAAAATTGGAATGGGCGATTACGATGCTTTTCAGGCAACCCAGATTCGAATAATGGCGGGCATATTGGCAATTATAATTATGCAATTATTTAGTGGAAATATAAAAGTCATTTTTGAAAAGCTAGAGAAAAGATCTGATTTTTTAAAACTTGTCGGTGCGGGCATCTTAGGGCCTTTTGTTGGAGTGGGGCTTTCGCTTTTGGCGCTCCAATATACAAGTGCAGGCATTGCCGCAACGCTCACCACAACAATGCCCATAATGGTACTTCCCATTTCAATATTCTTTTTTAAAGAAAAAATTAATATGGGCGAAATTATCGGCACATTAATTTCAATTCTTGGCATAGCTATACTGTTTTTATTTTAATATAACTGAAGAAAAATCCCCTAAAATTTAAATTTAGGGGATTTTTTATCTAATTTGCATAAACGCAATGAGAATTGGCGTTATATAGGCCTCAATAAATGCTGAAATCAAAATTAAAGGAACGCAGACAAAAAATAGTATTTTAATAGAATATTTTAATTCTTCATTCAGTTTTATTGCAATTGGTTTTCTAAATATTTTTCTGTTTATAGTTATCCAAATCAGATTGCCCATAGCAACTGCAATAAGTATTGCACCAAGTTCAGTTATACCATGTGGCAGTATTCCAAAGATTAACATTTTTAATGCCCCAAATAAAGATGAATTTGAAGCTATTATGCCCAATAATCCTCCCACGACAATGCCGTTTATAATCGTTATTACAATGGGAAACGGTATAAATGGAATAAATCCCGATATAAATGCTAAGAATAAAACTCTGATATTATTTATAAACAATCCAGATGCTGTTATTTGACCTTCTGGAAAATGACCTAATATTTCATTTATGATACTCTCAACTTGTGTTTCGATAATCGACTTAAGACCAAATAGATCTAGATATATTATTATTTTTGTCAATATTGCTGCGATTAAAAAAGCTAGTATTGCTACTATAAAAGATTTTTTAAAATACTTTTTATACTCTTTATTAACTTCAATGTCGAAAATTTTTGTATTCATCATTTACCTTTCTCATTTTATTTTGAACTATGTAAAAATTAATATTTATAATTTGTGATTATATATTTAAAACTCCAAAATGTTATTTACATCTTAGAGCTCATTGAAATTAAAAATATTTATGGTGGAGATGGCGGGAGTTGAACCCGCGTCCGAAAACTCTTTCACCTAGGTTTCTCCGAGTGCATCCGATGGTTTAATTTCGGCAATTAAGCTTTCATCGGCAAAATTTTAATTGCCTAAGCTTCATTGATTCCATATTTGGCTCAAAGCTTTGCCAAATATAGTGCCCCGCAGATTAGTTGATACACTCACATAGCTTGGCGGGAAAGCTAAGGGTGCAGCTTCAGCTATGCCGCTAAAGCGTAATTGTAATTATTGTTATCTTTTATTTTTGTTGCCTCTTTTAAAGTTGTTAGGCTCAACTACTCGCTACCTCGACTTCCAAATCCCCGTCGAATCCAATTCATCCCCATATACTTTATATACCAAAATCCTTCTAATTTTAAACAAATAGAAGGATTTTTATGTAGCCGCACCCCTTATTCGACTGCCAATCATAGGCGGTACATAAACAGTTGGCTCCAAACCGGCACCCCTGCGGCACACAGCGGGAATCACTTAGTGCTGCTTCCTCCCGGACCTGACACGGTTCATGATGCGCTATTGCGCAGGACCAATTCTTCAACGCTACTTATTTACGGCAGGCCCCACAACGAGTCAGCCTCCAAAGGGTATTCAATCTTGCTGTAGCGGTTTGCAAGTTACAAGGCTCCGCTATGTCCCCATCTAGTGCGGCATATATTTAACTGGCGGAGAGAGAGGGATTCGAACCCTCGATACGCTATCAACGTATACCCGCTTTCCAGGCGAGCGCCTTAAACCAACTCAACCATCTCTCCAAAAAGTAATGCACATGCTATTTTATACTAGAACTTAGAAATTGTCAATTAAAATTTGAGCAATCTCCAATTAAAAG
>JAUNVH010000035.1 GCA_030537765.1 Tissierellia bacterium
CTATATATAATATTAAAGGTGTAAAGCAATAATCCGTCTGCTATTGTGGTATAAATTATAAATATGTAGTATAATATAATCATGATGCGGAGAGGATAATATGAAAGAGATTAGCGCCGGGGGCGTTGTGTTGTGTAAAGGAAAGGTTTTGATGCTAAAAAAGTTTAATGACACTTGGGTTTTGCCAAAAGGTCGCATTGAACAGGGCGAAAGACTTTCCGAAACGGCTTTGCGAGAAGTTTTAGAAGAGAGCAATGTCAAAGCTCAAATTGTTGAATATATCGATTCTATTAAATATCAATATTTCAATCCGGCTAAGCGCCGAAAAATTAATAAGGAAGTGCATTGGTTTTTAATGGAGTCTAATAATTTTAATTGTTCGCCACTTAGGGACGAGGGCTTTTATAAGGCCAGATATGAAGATGTTCCAAAGGCGATGGCGATGCTTTGTCATAAAAACGAGCGCGACATTCTAGAGCGTGCTCTCAAAATGAAAGAACAGAGCGAGGCTATTAAGTCTTGAGTTTTTCATCTACTGTAAAAAATGAACTCTCTCGCATAAAGCTCAATGACAATTCTCTCATTTTGGCAGAGCTTGCTGGCTTTGTCAGAATGTGTGGGACTGTCGTGTTTTCAGGTAATTCTGCTGAATTAAAGCTTATTACTGAAAATGCCTCTGTGGCTCGCAGACTACTTACTTTTTTAAAAAAATATTCTCCCAGTGTCGAATCTTTTGCTATTAAGAATAGACAATTGAAAAAGAATTATTCTTACCAAATTATTATGCGCCAATGGGAAGATGTGCTTGAACTCTTTTATGATACTAATTTTGTAACTGATGAAAACGTATTTAGCCCAAATTACAAATTGCCTCTATTTGTCGCTAATGATGAAGATGCAATTAGGGCATATTTACGAGCTTCATTTTTAGGTGCTGGCTCTGTTACTGATCCCGACAAGGCTTATCACGCAGAGTTTGTTACTAATCATAAATATCATGCTGAGGACTTGGCTTTGCTTTTAAATTCTTTCAATCTAAATAGCAAGGTCGCTGCACGAAAAAATTATTTTATTGTATACTTGAAAGAAGCTGAAAAAATCTCTGATATGCTAAGCCTTTTGGGTTCTAATATCGGAGTTTTAGATTATGAAAATGTTCGCATTATTAAGGAGATGCGAAACAATGTAAATAGACTTGTAAATTGTGATACGGCTAATTTGGAAAAGACTGTCCAAGCCGCTTTTTCACAAATTGAAGACATTATTTATCTTATTGACGAAGGCTTTATGGACGATTTGCCAATGAATTTGCAAGAGGCCGCTGTGCTCAGGCTCGAAAATCCTGAATCTTCTTTAAAAGAATTGAGCGAATTATCTGAAACTAAGATTAGCAAATCGGGCATTAATCATAGACTTAAAAAACTACAATCTATTGCTGAGGAAAAGAGGGGTAAAACAAAATGAAAGAGCAAAGAATAACGCTTAAAAACGAAGAAGGCTTACACGCAAGACCGGCTGCAATTTTTGTTAGACTTGCTAGTCGCTTTAATTCCGATATTACAATCGAATCTAATGGCATTACTGTCGACGGTAAAAGCATTATCGGAATTATGTCTTTGGGCGCTTTTTGCGGAGAGGAGATAAAAATTACTGCCAAGGGCAATGACGAAAATGTTGCTACTAAGGCGCTTGTTCAACTCATTCAAAACAATTTTGAGATATAAAATAGATGAACATCAATTTGAATCGTAATGATTTTAGACTAAAGAAGATTGTTTCTTTAGAAAGTTTTATATTTATGGCTATCTTTGCTTTTATTTTTGGATCTATGGCAAAGATTATGGGCGCTGTAAATATGGTTAACACGATTATGAACACTGCATATCATCTTTTGATGAATGTATGTTGGTATATTATGGCAATTGCCGTTGTTGCTGGAGGTCTTAGCAGACTTTTTTCTGAATTCGGGATAATCGATTTACTTAATATTTTGCTTTCTAAACTTATGAAACCATTATACGATTTGCCGGGTGCAGCTTCACTCGGCATCTTATCTTGCTATTTTTCCGATAATCCCGCAATTTTAACTCTCACTGAAGACAAAAACTTTTTATCATATTTTAAACGCTATCAGCTACCGGCGCTCACAAATTTGGGCACTGCTTTTGGCATGGGCCTTATCATCACCACGACTATGATGGGCATGGACGTTGATGGCTCTATTAAGGCTGCTTTAATTGGCAATTTGGGCGCAATTATTGGCAGTCTTGTTTCGGTGCGCATTATGCTTATATTTACTAAAGCTTTCTATAACGATTTGGCCAAAGAAGATGTTTTGCCAAATAGAGAAGGTGTTGAACCTGGCATGCGCAGAATTGGCAAGGGCTCACCTCTCGAGCGTGCTATAAATTCTATGCTTGCCGGTGGAAAATCTGGAGTCGACTTGGGGCTTCAAATTGTGCCCGGCGTGATTTTGATTTGCACTTTAGTGCTTATGTTAACTAACGGCCCTTCCGCCAATGGTACATATACTGGCGCTGCTAATGAAGGCGTTGGATTTTTGCCCTTTTTGGGAGAAAAATTGAGTTTTATTTTAAAACCGCTTTTTGGTTTTTCATCTCCCGAGGCGATCGCCGTTCCTATTACGGCTTTGGGCAGTGCAGGCGCTGCTATTGGGCTTATTCCAAATATGGTCAAGCAAGGCCTTGTCAATGCAAATGACATTGCAGTTTTCACTTCTATCTGTATGTGCTGGAGTGGCTATCTCTCAACTCACATCGCCATGATGGACGCAATTAAAGCAAATGAATTAACTGGAAAGGCAATCATCAGCCACACAATAGGAGGCTTAGTCGCCGGCATCGCATCGAATATGCTTTTTAGATTGTTGTAAGTCTGATTTATATTGTGCTATTAGAGAAAATCTAATGGCACTTTTTTATGAGAATTTTAAATGATTATTGGGCATTATTATAGTAAATATTTCAAATTTTTTACTTTATTTAGAAGATAAGTTAGAATAAATGAGATATTAAGCAAAATCTGATTTATTAAATAAAAATATACGAGAATTTTATTTAATATTAGAATAGACAAAGAAATTTTAAATAATATTAATTTTTTTGGAATAGAATTGTTAATGAAAGTAAGGATATAATGGATTATTTGTATAAGATATACTATTTTTGCTGATAATATTTTCATTTAGTAATAAAAAAGTATTGAGATAAAATTGAACTAGAATATCGACTTTAATTTAAACTTTATTCAAAGATATAATAAAATATGTGAGTAAGAAGTATTAAAAATTTTTTAATATATCGAAAATTTTTATAAATAATATTTTGGATCTTTATTTAGCATCTTAAATATTTTAAAAAAATGAGCAAACAAAAAAACGGCTAATTAAAGCCGTTTTAATGCAAGCTGATTATGGTGCAGATGAAGGGATTTGAACCCCCACGATATTGCTATCACTAGCCCCTCAAGCTAGCGCGTCTGCCAGTTCCGCCACATCTGCAATATGTATATTTTAAAGCATAATCAAAAATTTTGCAAGTATTTTATCTATTTACATAATCTTTTGAATGATACATTTTTAAAATTTAAATTTAAAAATAATAAACGCTGAAAAATTTTCCAGCGTTTTAATAATAATCGGCGATTGTCAAAAGCTTTTGGCTTAGATGCAATGCGTTATGTCTTACATAGCCGTTTTTAATTTCCAAATAATTATCTTCTATGAGTTTTATATTTCTCTTTTTGAGTTCCTGTTCGTCTTTTTTTGAGGCTAGCACCTGCTCTGAATGTTCTTTTATATAATTTATTCTGCTCTTTTCATCTATTATCTGATTGTTTACTATGCAAAAATCTAAAATCTCAGCATCTGAATGTTCGATTATTGCATCTACATGGTCTATCACAGAATAGGAATCGGTTTCGCCTGCCTGTGTCATGATATTGCAGATATAGAGCTTTTTAGCCTTAGATCTTTTTATTGCATCACTAATTCCTCTGACTAAGAGATTGGGTATTATCGAGGTGTATAGACTTCCTGGCCCTAAGACTATGAGATCTGCATCTTCAATTGCTTGCAAACATTCTGGAAGTGCATTTATATTTTGTCTTTCGAGTTTCATGCGCTTTATCTTTGTTTTTTCTCGCAAGGTTACGAGTGGAATATTTGATTCGCCACGACAGAGTGTGCCGTTTTCAAGTTCTGCAACTAGATCCATCTGTTGCAAAGTGACGGGCAAGACTTTTCCAGTTATATTTAAAACGTTTGAAGTTTCTTTTACTGCCATTCCAAAATTGCCATAGATTTCATTCATGGCGGCTATAAATAGATTGCCAAATGATTGACCTTTTAGGCCGCCTGTCATAAATCTAAAGCTCAAAAGTCTTTCCATTGCTGGCTCTGTATTTGCCAAAGACAATAGGCAAGCTCTTATATCTCCCGGTGGCAACATTCCAAGATCTGCCCTTAACATTCCGGAACTGCCTCCGTCGTCTGCAACTGTGACTATTGCGGTTATATCTTCTGTGAAGCGTTTTAATCCTCTCAATAAGACTGAAAGCCCTGTGCCTCCTCCTATGACTACGACTTTTCCATCTTCACGATAAGCCATAAGATCACCTGTCCTTATCTCTATGTGATACGGCTGAACGAATTCCCTTTTCTTCTAATTTTTTTCCCAAATATTCGCTTATTGCAACTGAACGATGAAAACCACCTGTGCAACCTATGCCAATTACTAGCTGACTGCGCCCTTCATTCGTATAATGCGGAACTAAAAACTCGATCATATCTAATGCTTTTTCTATAAATTCTTTGGTCTGATCCCATTTCATTACATATTCTTTGGTTTCTTCATTTAGGCCGTTTTTATCTCTTAGCTCTGCTATATGATATGGATTTGGCAAAAATCTGACATCGAATATCAAATCTCCGTCTAGGAGTATTCCGTTTTTAAAACCAAAACTTACGATTGAACAAAATAGCTTGCTGGCATCTTTCCCCATGAGCAATTCTTTGATTTCAATCTTTAGATCTTGATTTTTTAATCGGGAGGTGTCAATTATATAATCAGATTCTTCGCGCAAGACTTTCAACATCTCACGCTCTTTTTTTATGCCGGCACTTATTGTGTCATTAGGCGTTAATGGATGCGGTCTTCTAAATTCTTTATAGCGCTTTATCAATACTTGATCGCTCGCTTCTAAAAATAAAATCTTTACATTATTGCCCATGGCTTTTAATTCTTTTATGACTGGCGATATGTCTTTAAAAAAACCTACTGCTCTTATATCTAGTACTAATGCAACTTGATTTATATTATTGCCTGCTGCCATGCAAAGTTCTGTAAATTTAGGCAATAATGTTGGCGGAACATTGTCCATTGAGTAAAAGCCCATATCTTCCATTACATTTAGCGCCGAAGATTTTCCCGCGCCGCTCATTCCTGTGATTATTAAAATATCCATTATATCTCTCCAATAATTCTTATTTCTCTTTCTAAATTTACTCCAAATTTATCATATACTGTCTTTCTAACAACCCCTATCAAATCCATTACATCTTGAGCTGTGGCATTGTCGATATTTACTATAAAGCCTGAATGTTTTTCACTCACTTGGGCTCCCTTATGTCTCAAACCTTTGAGATTTGCATCTTCAATCAATTTTGCCGCATAATGGCCTTTGGGTCTTTTAAAGACTGAACCGGCAGAGGGGAGTGTCAATGGCTGTTTAGTATTTCTCTTTTCAGTCACTTCTCGCATTAAATTTTGAATTTTTTCATAATCGCCCTTTTCAAGTTCAAAGACTACTTTTAATACTATTAGATTATCGTCCGATATTTTAGAACCGCGATATCTAAAATTTAATTCTTCGTTATTTAAGCTTATTAAATTTAGATCTCTATCCATTGCCAAAACTTCTTTGACAATATCTTTAAACTCTCCGCCATAAGCGCCTGCATTCATCATCACGCCGCCGCCCACAGAACCCGGTATTCCGCTTATCTCTTCCATGCCAGTGAGCGAATGTTTTAAAGCTGTTTTGCTCACTGTGGAAACTTTTGCTCCGGCCATTGCAGTTATTTCGCAATCATTTACTTCAATTTCTGAAAATTTGTCGCCAAGTCTTATCACAACGCCTCTTATGCCCTTGTCTGAAACTAAGACATTGGAGCCATTGCCCAATATCATATATGGCAAATCAAATTCTTTTGCCTGCACGATTGCATTTTTTAATTCTTCAATCGATGAAGGCTCAATTAAAATATCTGCTGGGCCTCCAATTTTAAAGCTAGTATAATCTTTCATCGATGCATTATAATTTATTGTTCCTACGTTTTTAAATTCTGACATTTTATCTCTCCATTTAATTTTCTTAATTTAATGATACCACAAAATGTTCTAAATTACCCTAGATATGTGATTTATGAATAAATTTTTGCAATATGGATAGATATTAAGTAGTAGATCTTTTATTTTAACAAAAATTGAGAGGATGATTGAGATGAAACTTTTTATTACGAGTTCAATTCCCGAAAAAATTTATAAGCTATTAGAAAATGAATTTGAACTAAATTATCACAATTCAGATAGAAGTCTTTCGGAAGAAGAACTGATTGAAGGCGCAAAAGATGCCGATATTATATTCTGTCCGCTATCTGATAAAATTACTGCAAATGTAATAAATGCGGGCAAAAATCTAAAGCTAGTTGCAAATTATGGCGCTGGTTTTGACAATATCGATTTAGAGGCGGCAAAAGAAAAAAATGTCATTGTAACAAATGCTCCGGCATCAAATTCTTCCACATCGACCGCAGAATTGACGGCTGGACTAATCATTGCTGCTGCTCGCCATATCGTTTCGGGCGAAAGAGTACTTAAAGACGGAGGCTTTTATGGCTGGAAACCTAATTATCTTTTGGGAAAACAGCTCAGAGGAAAAACTCTTGGCATAATCGGCATGGGAAATATTGGCCAAAAGGTGGCCGAAATTTTTAAAGCTTTCGGCATGGAGATTGTCTATTATAATCGCACGAGATTGCCAGAGCTTGAAGCTAAAAACGATTATAAATATATGGAAATAGACGAAATTATAAAAGCTTCAGATGTCTTGACTATCCACACTGCTTATCACAAAGATTTGCACCATATGATTGACTATAAGAGAATGAAAGAAATGAAATCAGATGCAATTTTAGTAAATGCGGCAAGAGGGCCACTCGTTTGCGAATCTGATTTGATAAAGGCCTTAAATGAAGGACTCTTTTATGCAGTCGCTCTCGATGTATATGAATTTGAACCTAAATATGCCAAAGAATTGGAACAATTTGAACGCGTGATACTCTGCCCACATCTTGGAAATGCAACTTTCGAAGCTAGAGAAGAGATGGGCGAGACTGCAGTTTCAAATATTTTGGCAGTTAAAAATGGCAAGGAGCCAAAAAACCGTGTGTGCTGATAGAATTAGAGCTGCGCATGAACAGCTAAAATACACTATAAGAAGACGCATGAGAATGGCCGGTGGGCTTTTGATTGAGGGAGATGGCTATATTGTTTACGATATGGGCATCGAAGAGACTGACGGCCATCTGGTGGGCGCTACACTCGATTCTGACGGAGATGCAAAGGCCTTAGTCGAGCAGATGAAAATTTTTGACGAGGGCGATTATGAAAAAATCGTAATCAGAGTGGAACCAAATGGCGCTGAAAATGTGAGAGCAACTTTAGAAAGTGCAAATTTCTTTTGCAAAGACGAAGAGGGCAGCCCGATGATGGCTATCTATGAGCCAATCGATTGGGATATTAAACATAATGCCTATTTAGTTTCGCAAAATCAAAAGGGCGAAAAATTACTAGAAAGGGCGATGCCCGTTTTGCAAGAATCGTTTGAGCTTTCAGAAGATACTGCAAGACGAATGTTAATTGGCGGAATTTGGACTAGCGATGAGAATTTGAGAGCAGCCGTCATAGAAGAAGAGCAGATAAAATCTTTTGGTATGCTCACAGTCGATCCCAAAAATAAAGTGGGCGGCATATACTATATAGGCACATTAAAATCTGAACGAGGCAAAGATTTGGGCAAAGATATTGTAACGGTTCTAACTAACGAGGGCTTTAGACTAGGCGCTACTGAAATTATTTTGCAGGCCTCAAAACTTGGTAAATTTGTCTACGATAGATTGGGCTATGAAGAAATTGGTAGATATAAAAGTTTTTGGAAAGAATATAGAGCAGAAGAATAAAATATTTTTTTAGTTAAATAGTAGATTAATTTAATTTGCGAACGATATATAAAACTTGGAAAACAAGATAAAACGGGACGTTTTTCGACCTCCCGTTTTTTATTTTTGTAAGGTTTTCATCTATGTTGCAAACTCTTCTTTTAACATGATAAATGGATACTGTTCACGTTTGCAGCACTTTATGATATACTAACAAAAAGTGATTTAAACATATTTTTAAGGGATTAAAATAATGGAGGTAGCAATATGGATCTACTATACTTAGACGGTCAAAATCTAAATTTGCAAGATTTTATTGACGTAACTCGAGGATTTCGAAAAGTTACACTTAGCGATGACTCGAAAACAAAAATCGACAAGGCGAGTCAATTAGTTAAGAGATACGTGGCAGAAGAGAAAATCGAATACGGCATCACCACAGGATTTGGCGAATTTAGTAAAGTTTATGTATCTAAAGAAGAAGCGCCTAAGCTTCAGAGAAATTTAATTGTAAGCCACGCTTGCGGCATTGGAAATCCACTCGATGAAGAAATTTCCAGAGGAGTTATGCTCCTTAGAATAAATGCCTTGGCAGGAGGTTTTAGCGGAGCCAGACTATCGACTATCCAAACTATGATCGATATGTTAAATAAAGGAGTGCATCCAATCATACCTGAAAAAGGATCGCTAGGTTCAAGTGGAGATTTAGCACCTCTATCTCATATGGTCTTAGTGATGCTTGGAAAAGGCGAAGCAATTTATAAAGGCGAGAGAATGCCAGGCGATATTGCAATGAAAAAAGCCGGCATAGAAACTATAGATTTAAGTTCTAAAGAGGGCTTAGCTTTAATAAATGGCACTCAAGTTATGACGAGCATCGGAAGCCATGTGGTCTACGATAGTTTAAATCTTTTCAAAGCTGCCAATTTGGCGCTCGGCTTGACAATGGAGGCATTAAACGGAATTACAGATGCCTTTGATCCAGCTACTCATATAATTAGAAAACATACTGGACAGATTGAAACTGCAAAGAGAGTTTTAGAAATTTTAGATGGCAGCGAGATGACCTCTAAACAAGGCGAACTTAGAGTGCAAGATGCATATTCATTAAGATGTGCGCCCCAAGTTCACGGAGCCAGTTTAGATTGCTTCAATTTTGCAAAAGAAAAAGTCGAAACTGAAATGAACGCAGTTACCGACAATCCTATAATCTTAGTCGATGAAGACAGAGTAATTTCAGGTGGCAATTTTCACGGTGAGCCAATGGCAATGGTCTTTGACTATCTAAAAATTGGAATTGCAGAATTGGCAAGCATTTCAGAAAGAAGGCTCGAAAGACTTGTCAATCCGCAATTAAACAATGGTTTGCCAGCTTTCTTAATCGAAAACGGCGGTTTAAATTCTGGCTTTATGATTGTGCAGTATGCGGCCGCTTCGCTAGTTAGTGAAAATAAAGTTTTGGCTCATCCTGCAAGTGTAGATTCAATTCCCTCTTCTGCAAATCAAGAAGACCATGTTTCAATGGGCACAATTGCTGCAAGACAGGCCAGAGAAATTTTGGGCAATGCCAAAAAAGTGGTGGCAATGGAACTACTTTGCGCCTGTCAGGCCATAGATTTGAGAGGCAAAAAGCAATTGGGTAAAGGAACCGAGATTGCATATAATTTAATTCGCAAAAAAATTCCCTATCGCGATAGAGATGACAATATGAATGAAATTTTAACCACGATTATCGATATGGTCGACAATTGTGAAATCTGTGAAGAAGTTGAAAAAGAACTATTTAATGATTAAAGCGTCCAAATGTGACGCTTTTTTTAAATCTAATTTGATTATTTTTATTTTTGAGATATGATATTAATACCTATACTTCAAGATTTATGATTTATATTGACAATTATCCTAATTTTAGGGTATCTATAATTTGGAGGAGGATATGTATGAAATATAAAGAGCAGATAGAAGGGATTGTAAACTACTTTAAACAGCAGGAAAAATCTCCTAAAGATTTTAAATTGGGGGCTGAATATGAACATATAGTCGTGCATGATGAAGATTTTAGATCGGTGGGCTATTATGAAGAAAACGGCACTAAGACAATTATAGAGCAGTTTAAAAATCTGGGCTGGACTCCAGAAATTGACGAGGACATCATTGGAGCTAAGAACGAAGAATTTGTACTTACAACAGAACCTGGTGGCCAATTTGAATTTAGTTATGGACCAAAAAAGACGGTTATGGAACTAGAAACTAAATACAAAGAATTTATGCAGATTTTATTGCCCATGCTTGAAAAAAATAATTATTCACTTTTGGGCATAGGCTATCATCCAAAAACTAAAATTTCAGAATTAAAATTGCTTCCAAAAGCCAGATATAGAGCAATGTATAATCATTTTTCAAAGACTGGAACTATGGGTCATAATATGATGCTTGGAACTGCAGCTTTGCAACTCTCAATGGACTTTTCATCTGAAGAGGACTATATTAAGAAATTCAGAGTTACCAATGCACTTTCCAATGTACTCAGTTCCATATTTGACAATGCCTATTTCTTTGAAGGCGGCATTTCGCCAATACACAATATCAGGGCAAAAATTTGGGAAAACACAGACGGCGATCGTGGCGGAGTCATTCGCCAAGCTTTCAGTGACGATTTCTCATATGAAAAATATGCCGAGTATATCGTGAACGAAAGTGCGATGCTGGAAGTTAAAGACGGAAAATATTTGCCGACAGATAAAAAAATTGGCGATCTCTATATTGTGGGCGAAACTTCGAAAGACTATTTAGAATATCTTTTGACATTAGTATTTCCAGATGTGCGCACAAAACGCTTTATAGAAATTCGCATGGCAGATTCAATTCCATATCCATATAATATGGCACTTTTTGCACTCTATAAGGGTCTGTTTTATGATGAGTCTAATTTGAATGAACTATTTGAATTGACTAAATATATGACATATGAAGATGCCATGAGAGAAAAACACGAGCTATATGAACTTGGAAAAGATGCCAAATTCTTAGATACGACTATGGGCGAGATGGCAAAGACGCTCGTCGATATGGCATATAGGGCATTAGATAAAAGCGAGGCAAAATATTTAGACGTTTTGAAAGATTTAGTCTATGATAATAAAAATTTATACGATTTGACTAAAGAAAGATATGCTCAAACTAATAGCGTTAAAGAGGCGGCAAGTCTATCTAAAATTGTGCTTTAGCTAATTGAAAGGAATAATTATGCATAGTGAAAATATTAGAAAAGAATTTATAGAAATCTTAAAAGAAAACAGCAAAGAATATTATGAAGAATTTAAAAAAATGGAAAAGCAATCGATAGAGGACGGGGTTTTAGACAAAGGAAAACCCGTTCCTTTCACGTATCAACCATTATTTTTAGATTTAAAAGATTTGAGAGATTTTAAAAGAATTTCCAAAGAGATTATGGAAATTTGCAAAAAAGTTATTGCCGAATATAGAACGAATGCCGAATATCGAAAGCTATTTGGCTTTCCAGATTTTATCGAAAAGATGATTTTGAAAGACTGTCCATATGATATGCCAATACCTATGGCGAGATTCGATGTATTTTATAATACTTATGACGATTTCCAATTCTGTGAAATTAATACAGACGGTTCATCTGCAATGCAAGAGGACAGAGGGCTTTCAAGAATTTTGGCAAAATCGGAGGCTTTTAAAAAGCTGAGCAAAGATTATCAGCTAAGCTATTTCGAGCTATTCGATTCTTGGGTAGAGAAGAGTTTGGAAATTTATAAAAAAGCTAGACCAAATTCTAAAACGCCAAATGTCTGCATTATGGACTTTAAAGAAAGTGCAACTGGCCCAGACTTTAAGCTATTTAAAGAGGCCTACGAAAGAGCTGGCGTAAATTGCAAAATTGGCGATCCAAAAGATATGGAATATAAAGACGGAGCGCTCTATCTTGGCGATTTTAAAATCGATATGATCTATCGCCGACTCGTCACTTTTGAATTGATAAGAGAGCCTGAAAGGGCAAAGGCCTTTATCGATGCCTATATGGACGATGCCGTAGTTACTATTGGCACAATCCAAAGCCAAGTGGCGCATACTAAGCTGTTTTTCAAAATTTTGTTTGACGATATGACAAAGAAAATTTTGACCGATGAACAGAATGAATTTGTGAAAAAGCATATTCCCTATACTGGCGATTTGACTAAAGACATTTTGCCAAAACTCTTTGAAAATAAAGACGGCTATATTGTAAAGCCTTATGATATGAACGCTTGCCAAGGAGTTTATACGGGAAGAGATCTTACGCAAGCAGAGTGGGAAAGTAATTTATTGCGCGATGCAGATAAAGGTTTTATATATCAAGTATTTGTAGAGCCAAAGACTATACCATTTGTGGAATTTACAAAAGACGGCGAGATTGAACTTATAGACCGTGCAAATATGGCGGGCATATTTACTTATGGCGAAGAATTTGCAGGCCTATATACTAGAATGGGCGTAAATGCGATTATAGGCAGCATTCACGGATACGTAACTGCGCCAGCATTTTTGGCAGTTAAAAGATCTATGGACGATATTTTGCCCAGAATTAACGAACTTGCCAAAAAGGCAAAAGAATCGGATTTGACGAAGAAAGAGCTTGAAGAACAAAAGAGTTTGCGTGAAGAGTATCTAATGCGCTTTAGAGAAGGCATGAGAAATACGCTTATGAATGTAACAGTAGTAGATGACGAAGGCAATGATATTACAGAAGAGAAATTGAATAAATTATATAGAGAAAAACAAAGATATGAATGAAAATTTTATAAAAATCGCAACGGGAGAAAAGAATCCTGATTTTGAAGATTTGGAAATTCGGGCTAAGATTGGATATTTTTCTAGCATATCGGGCATAATTTTAAATCTGATCTTAGTTATAATAAAATTTATTATAGGCACTGTAACGGGCTCGATAGCAGTTGTTGCAGATGCATTCAATAATATATCCGACACAGCTTCGGCAATTATCACTTTTGTGGGATTAAAACTTTCTAATAAGCCGGCCGATAAGGAGCATCCTTTCGGCCATGGCAGAATTGAATATATTGCAGGTCTTGTAGTTTCTGTATTCGTTTTATTATTGGGCTTTGAACTCCTAAAGACTTCAGTTAAGACTCTATTAAATCCAAAACAGATTGAATTTAGTATTATCTCTATAATTCTTTTGTTGTTTACGATATTGATTAAAGTCTATATGTATAGAGTCTATATAGAATTTTCAAAAAAAATAAATTCCATGCCCTTAAAGGCGACTGCTCTAGATGCTTTGGGAGATGTGTTTACGACTGCAATTGTGGTTTGTGGCATTGTTTTATCTCGCTTTACTAAAATTCCTATCGATGCAATTGTGGGAATAATCGTCAGCGTTTTAATTATTAAGACTGGAATAGAGCTGATTTTAGAAACTATATCTCCAATTATTGGCGATGCGCCTGATAAGAACTTGGCAAAAGATATTGAAAAGATTGTCTTAAAACAGCCAAATCTTTCTGGCTTTCACGATCTTTTAATCCATTCTTATGGACCGGGAAGAAAAATTGCATCTGTAAATGTGGAGATGCCCGGCAGAATGACTTTGAGAGAAATTCACGAACAGATCGATAAGGCCGAGCTAGAAGTTTTTAATCTCTTGGGAGTAAAGCTAGTCATACATGTCGATCCAATTGGAGTTATGACTGAGAGAGAAATTGAAGTTAGAAAGACTTTGCATGAAATTTTAAAATCTTTGCCCGGCGGTTTTAAAATTTACGATTTTTATATAATGAAAAATCGCGGCTCAGAGCTTTTGCGTTTCGATATGATCTTCGATGCAAGCTATGCCGGAAAAATTGAGCGGATGAATGAAATTGCAGATGAAGTGAAAATTCATTTAAATGATGCATATCCCGAATTGGAAATTGAAATGCATTTAGATTTTGAATACCAATGATGGAGTAAATATGAAAAGAATTTTTAAAAATGATTGGCAAGAGATTTTGTCTGATTTTTTGGAATCTGAAATTTATCAAAAAATTAGATTTCTCTTATATAATGAGTACGAAAATCAGACAATCTATCCGCCTAAAGAATTAATTTTTAATGCCTTTAATAAAACTTCATACAAAGATACAAAAGTCTTGATACTGGGCCAAGATCCCTATCATCAAAAAGGTCAGGCCAATGGACTTAGTTTTAGCGTAAATAGAAATATTAAAATACCGCCGTCTTTGCGAAATATATATAAGGAACTTCAAACTGATTTGAATTTAAAAATTCCTAATCATGGCGATTTAACAAAATGGGCTGAGCAGGGCGTTTTGCTTTTAAATGCATCGCTTACTGTGAGAGATTCATCGCCGCAGTCGCATTCAAAAATTGGTTGGTATCTATTTACAGACTATGTTATTGAAAAGCTTGCCCAAAAAGAAAGCCCGATGGTATTTATACTATGGGGCAATTTTGCAAGGCAGAAGAAAAATCTTATAAATAATGATAAGCATCTGATTTTAGAAAGCGCCCATCCCAGTCCCTTTGCAGCGCATAGAGGTTTTTTTGGTTCGAAGCCATTTTCCAAATGCAATGATTTTTTAAATAAAAATGGCTTGAAAGAGATTGATTGGCAGATTGAAGATATATAATAAATGGAGGAAAAATGTATAATAGACAATTGATTGAAATACATAATATAAGTATTGACGATATACCGGCAGTTTTAATGAGACCAAAATTTAAAGAGCCGCCTTATGACAGTATAATTTTTTATCATGGCTGGACTTCTCAAAAAGAGAATCAAATTTTTAAGATGGCAATTTTTTGCTATTTAGGCTATCAAGTATTAATTCCCGATGCATATAATCACGGCGAAAGAAAAGATGAATTTGACAAAAGTCTAAACGAGATTGAAAGCATGATGACAGTAGTTTTAAAATCGCACGAAGAATTCCCGAAGCTATATGATTTTTTATCGGCTCATAATGCAAAGTCTGTTTCGATTGCAGGCCATTCTATGGGCGCTATTACTTGCGGTCTTTTATTCCCAAGTTATCCAGAAATTCTATTAGCTATGCCAATTAATGGCAGCTTCAATCTATTGCGCATGGAAGAGCTACAAAATATGGAAACTGAAATCATTAAAGATAAAAAGATACGTGAAAAAATTGAAAAGCTAGATGCCATAAATCATCTAGATAAGATTAAAGACAGACCATTATATATGTTAAATGGTGCGCTCGATCAAGTTGTAAATCCAAGATCTCAAAGAGAATTTTATAAAGCCATAAATAAATTATATAGCGATAAGAAAAAAATCAAATATATAGAATTTGAAGAGACTGCTCATGTCGTTTCTGATAAGATGTTAGAAGAGATGAGCATATTTATCGAAGAATATACGGAGGAATAGATGAAAGTAATTGGACTTAGTAGTCAACAAAGAATTGCCGAAAATCATATTAGATATGCAGAAATTATTGGCTACTATATTGAAAGTATCGAAGCAATTGGAGCATTGCCGTTTATAATACCTATTGTAGATGATGTATCACTTGCAAAAGAATATATTAAAAGAATCGATATGCTGGTGCTAACTGGTGGGGACGATGTGCATCCCAGATGGTATGGCCAAAACCCCATGCATAATTGCACAGAAATTGATTATAAAAGAGATTTGACCGATATGGCGCTTTTAAAAGCTGCTATCGATGAAGGTGTGCCTGTGCTTGGAATTTGCAGAGGGCTTCAGATTATAAATTCATATCTAGGTGGCACTTTGATACAAGATATACCGACTCAAGCCGATAGGGCATATGGCCACAGATCGTGGGACACATATACTACGGGCCATCACGAAATTGAGCTTATGAAAGACAGTTTTTTGCATAAAATTTTTGGAAAAGATAAGCTCATGGTAAATTCCATTCATCATCAGGCGATAAAAATTGTTGCGCCCGGAATGAAAACTTCGGCAAAATCGTTTGACGGCATTATAGAAGCGTTTGAAAATGAAGAGAAGAAACTTTATGGAGTACAATTTCATCCTGAAGGCATGAAATTTTATGAAGATAAGGCATTAGATATTTTTAAATATGTATTAGCTAAGAGCTAAAATAAAAACCGCTAATCTGTTTTCAATTTAGCAAGCTCCCTTGACTAAGAATATTTCTACAATTATAATTATTGTGGGAGGAGGAAGGGCATTTGAATAATAGGATTAAGCGGTTTTTACTTATCAATATTGGAATTGTATTAGTCTCTTGTGGCATGTATTTTTTCTTTTTACCATGGAATTTAGCCGCCGGAGGAGTTACGGGGCTTTCGGTCGTCATAGCCGATTGGGTGCCAATTGGTGTTGGGCCTATAATGCTCATAATTAATATTGTCTTATTTGGACTTGCATTTTTATTTTTGGGAAGAGATTTTGGAGCCAGAACTGTATATTCCAGTTTTGCAATTTCATTTTTCGTTTGGGTCTTAGAAAGAATTTTTCCAAATCCAACTAGTCTCACCGGAGATATTATGCTAGAACTCATTTTTGGAATCGTCTTATCAGGTGTCGGGATTGGAATCGTCTTTAATCAAAACGCATCGACAGGCGGAACAGACATTGTCGGAAAACTTTTAAATAAATATATTGGAATCGATTTCGGTCAAGGCGTTCAAATCTGCGACTTTCTAATCACATTGCTTGCGGCATATAATTTTGGAATAAAAATTGGACTCTATTCGCTCTTTGGCGTACTCATAAATGGAATTATAATAGACTATGCCATAGAGGGTATGAGAACGTTTAAAGAAGTTAGAATTATAAGCAAACAGTTTGAACAGATTAAAGAATTTATAACAGTAGATTTAGATAGAGGGGCCACAATCTATGAAGGCTATGGCGCATATTCATTTGAAAAGAAATATGTAATAGTAGTCGTAGTCGACAGAAGAGATTTTGTGAGGCTCAAAAACTATATTAGAGAAGTAGATCCCAATGCATTTATTACTGTTAAAACTACGACTGAAGTTTTAGGTTATGGATTCTTATCGCTTCATGAATAAATTTAATTGCCTTTAGAGAAAAACTTTAAAGGCTATTTTTACGTAATTTATTAAAAATTTCCCTAAAAGCTAAATTTTGGTATATAATAAAGAATTGAGATATTAAAATTAGAATAATAAAAAGGATAGATTGCATGAATAAATTGATGGTAGATATGAAAGATGTATCTTTCTATTATCAGATTGGCGAAGATGAAAACGAAATAAAGGCGGCAGTATCAGATGTGTCGCTTCAAATACCAAAGGGAGAATTTATAGCAATTCTTGGGCATAATGGCAGCGGAAAATCCACGCTTGCAAAGCTCATGAACGGACTATTGCAGCCTGCAAAAGGCACTGTCTTAGTCGATGGCATGGATACTAAATCGGGCGAATATATTTGGAAAATACGTTCCAAAGCAGGCATGGTCTTTCAAAATCCAGACAATCAATTGGTGGCGACAGTAGTCGAAGAAGATGTGGCATTTGGCCCTGAAAACTTGGGACTTGAGCGCCAAGAGATCAGAAAGAGAGTCGATCAAGCAATAGATATTGTGGGCATGACTGAATATAAAAAGACGGCGCCTCATCTATTATCGGGAGGCCAAAAACAAAGAGTTGCAATTGCTGGCATATTGGCAATGAGCCCCGACTGTATCATATTAGACGAGCCTACGGCAATGCTCGATCCAACTGGCAGAAGAGAAGTCAATGAAACTATTATGAGACTTCACAAAGAAGAGGGAAAGACCATAATCTTGATAACGCATTTTATGGACGAGGCAGCTAAGGCAGAGAGAGTTTGCGTTATGAATAAGGGAAAAATTGTCTTAGACGATGTGCCTAAAAATGTATTTTCGAAAGTCGATTTTATAAAATCTCTAGGCCTAGATGTGCCACAAGTGACGGAACTTTCCAAGCGCTTGATAGAGAGTGGAAAAACTATTCCCGAAGATATTTTAACAGTAGACGAATTTGTGGAGGCAATATGTTCATTAAAGTAGAAAATCTATATTATACTTATAGTCCCAATACGCCATTTGAAAAAAAGGCCTTAAAAGACATCAGCTTTGAAATTGATAGAGGCGAATTCGTGGCGCTAATTGGTCATACGGGTAGCGGAAAGTCGACTCTCATTCAACATTTAAATGCTTTAGTAAAACCGACTAAAGGAAAAATTTATATAGACGGAGAAGATATTTCTAAAGAAAATATAAAACTTTCTCTAATTAGAAAAAAGATTGGCCTAGTCTTTCAATATCCTGAACATCAGCTATTTGAAGAAACAGTTTATGAAGATATTGCATTTGGACCAAAAAACTTGGGCATGAAAGCTGAAGAAATAAAAATAGCTGTAAAAGATGCCATGAAAAATACTGGGCTCGATTATGAAAAGCTAAAAGACAGATCGCCATTCGATTTGAGTGGCGGCCAAAAAAGGCGAGTCGCCCTTGCGGGAGTTTTGGCAATGGACCCTCAAATGCTCGTGCTAGATGAGCCGACTGCCGGCTTAGATCCAGCTGGGCGCAAAGAAGTCTTAGGCGAAATTATGCATATTTTTCACAGTCAAAAGCTCGCAATACTCTATGCCACACATTCTATGGAAGATGTGGCAGAAATTGCAACTAGAATTTTAGTAATGGACCATGGCAGGCTCATAATGGACGATGCGCCAAAAGAAATTTTTAAAAGGCGAGAAGAATTAGAATCGGTTGGACTTGGTGTGCCAGAAGTTATGCAGGCTATGCAGAGATTAAAACAGCTGGGCCTTGATGTGGACGAAAACGCAATAACGATAGAAGAAGCATATAATTCGCTAATCAATTTGGAGGTGGCCAAATGTTAAAAGATATAACTATTGGTCAATATTTTCCAGGCGATAGCTTTGTGCATAAATTAGATCCCAGAATCAAGCTCATAATCTCCATACTCTATATAATAATGCTATTTATGACCGATTCATATATTGCATATTTAATAGTATTTATTTCTCTAATTTTTGTAATAAGAATTTCAAAAATTCCAGTGGGCATGATATTGAAAGGGATTAAGCCGTTAAAATATATAATCTTAATTACATTCTTGATGAATATTATCTTTACTAAAGGTGAAACTCTATTCGTACTGGGGCCAATTGCCATTGCAAAAGAGGGCATAGATATGGCTGCCAAAATGGCGATAAGACTTATTATGCTAATTATGGGAACTTCGATGCTGACTTTGACAACATCGCCAATTCAGCTCACAGACGGGCTGGAATCGCTTTTGAGTCCATTGAAAAAGATTGGCTTTCCAGTACATTCTTTGGCTATGATGATGACAATTGCGATCAGATTTGTTCCAACTTTGATTGAAGAGATGGATAAAATTATGAAAGCCCAAATGGCTAGGGGCGCAGATTTTGACACTGGCAATATTTTTCAAAGGGCAAAATCTTTAGTGCCGATTTTAGTGCCACTATTTATATCGGCCTTAAGGCGAGCAGATGAATTGGCAACTGCGATGGACGCCAGATGTTATCGAGGCGACGACGGCAGAACGAAGCTCAATCCGTTGAAATATGAACAGAGAGATTTTGTGGCTCTATTTTGCTATCTAGTATTTTTTATTCTGATTGCAAATTTTTCAAGAATTCAAAATTTGTTAATTGCATAGGAAGATTTTATGAAAAATATTAAACTTACAATACAATATATTGGTACAAATTTTTTTGGCTTTCAATCGCAGCCTAAGCTAAGAACGGTGCAAAGTGAATTGGAAAAGGCATTGACAAAAACTTTTAAAGAAGATATAAAAGTCGTCGCTGCAGGAAGGACCGATGTGGGCGTGCACGCCTTTGGGCAAGTAGTAAATTTTTATGCCCCAAAGACTACAATAGATATTGGAAATATGCCAAAAGTCATAAATTATCATCTGCCAGATGATTTGAGCATATCGAATGCCGAATATATGCCAAAAGATTTTTCAGCAAGATATAATGCTTTAGGAAAGCATTATCGATATATTATTTATAATTCCAGATATAGAAATGCCCTATATGTAAATAGGGCTGCAATGTGTCCTCATAAACTCGATATTGAGCTTATGAAAGAGGGCGCAAAATATTTTATAGGCCGCAAAGATTTTAAATCTTTTATGGGCAAAAAGAGTGTGGTCAAAGACAGTATTAGGATTTTAAACCATATTGATATTGACAGAACGAAAGATATAATTTATCTTAATTATTACGGCAAAAGTTTTTTGCGAAATATGTTAAGAATTATTACGGGAACTTTAGTAGAAATTGGTCGTGGAAGAATTGCCCCAGAAGATGTGCCCGAAATATTAAATGCAAAAAGGAGAACTGCCGCAGGACCAACACTTGATGCAAGTGGTCTTTATTTGATGAAGGTATTCTATTGATAGATAAATTTTTGCAAGGGTATAGATATTATGAATAATAAAGATTAGAAAGGGATTTTAATGGATAAATTTAGAAACGCAATACACAAATTTTTACAAGGCAGATATGGAATGGACCAATTAGGTCGGGCGCTATTATTTTTTGGAATATTTTTAAATATTCTGGCCTTTTGGATACAAAATCCTAAGACGGCATCGATTATAAATAGCATTGCAATGACTTTATTTTTCATAGTTCTATTTAGAATGCTGAGCAAAAATTTTCCACAAAGATCTGCAGAAAACAGATCTTTTAGAAACGCAACTGCCCCTATAAGCAAAAAGATGAGCCTTATAAGTATGCGCATAAGAGATCGCAAAACACATAAGTATGTCAAATGCGATAGATGCAAAAACATTATCCGCGTGCCAAAAGGCAAAGGCAAAGTAAAGATCAGATGCAGAAAATGCGGTCATGAATTTTATAAACACGTTTAAACTAATTTGGGAAAAGC
>JAUNVH010000067.1 GCA_030537765.1 Tissierellia bacterium
AAATCAAAATTATACTACTATATCGATATATTTAGCGCACTGTGATACAATTACATATAGATAAAAATATAATCGGAGGGAATAAATTGCGAACATCAGAGGATATAAAGAGAAGATTATGGAACGGCGCAAATGAACTTAGGGGTTCAATGGATGCCAGCAGATATAAAGATTATATGTTGGGATTAATGTTCTATAAATTTTTAAGTGACAGAACACTTCAAACATTTGCAAATCTATCGGGCAATAATACTGCAAACGAAAGAGAACTTATGTCAGAATATAAAAATATGCATAAAGAATATCAAGATCAACTAGATGAAACGATAAGAGATACATTAGGTTATGTTATAAAGCCAGATTATCTATATCAAAAATGGGTTGAAGATATAAATGCAGGTGAGTTTGAACTGCAAAACGTTTCTGATAGCTTAAGCAATTTTGAAAGAACAATAACTGCATCAGAAGGTTCAAATCAGTTAAAGGGCTTATTCTCAGCTTCAACCTTAGATCTAACAGATACAGCCTTAGGTAGCAATCTAAAAAATAGAAGCGATAATATCAAAGCCTTAATTACACTTTTTGCAGATTTAGATATGATATCGCTTCAAAAAGGCGATGTTTTAGGAGATGCATATGAATACTTAATTGGCATGTTTGCAATGGAATCGGGTAAAAAAGCCGGTGAATTCTACACTCCTAGACAAGTCAGTGAAGTAATGGCTCAAATTGTTGCAAAAAGTTCAAATATAAAATCGATTTATGACCCGACTGTGGGCAGCGGCTCTTTGCTTTTGACAGTTAAAAAGCATTTAAAAGAAAGTGCACAAAAAGATTTGAAATATTACGGGCAAGAGAAAAATACAGCCACCTATAATTTGACCAGAATGAATTTATTGCTACATGGAGTACGTCCCGAGATGATGGAAATTAGAAACGGCGATACATTGGCAGAAGATTGGCCAGAAGACCCAGAAAGGCCAGATGAGGGCGTGCAATTTGATGCAGTAGTTATGAATCCGCCTTATTCTTTAAAAAATTGGAATAGAGCAGGACTCAAAGTCAGCGATCCTAGATTTGAGCTAGCAGGAGTTTTGCCGCCAAATTCAAAAGGTGATTTCGCATTTTTACTACATGGATTATTTCATTTAGGCCAAGAAGGCACAATGGCAATTGTATTGCCACATGGAGTATTGTTCAGGGGAGCATCAGAAGGTGAGATTAGGAAGAGACTACTTGAAAAAAACTATATAGATACAATAATAGGCCTTCCAAATAATCTATTCACAAATACGGGCATTCCAGTAGTAGTTATAATACTAAAAAAGAATCGTAAACTTGGCGAACCTGTGCTCATAATAGATGCTTCTAAAAACTTTATTAAAGTTGGAAAACAGAATGCTTTACAAGAAAAAGACATTGCAAAAATTGTAGACACATATCTTGAGAGGAGCGAAATCAAAGGATATAGCCATCTCGCAGATAGAGATGAGATAATTGAAAATGAATTCAATCTAAATATTCCTAGATATATTGAATCTATAGACGAAGAGATACCACATGATGTGGATGCTCATCTTTATGGGGGCATACCAGTGGAAAATCTAAAAGAGCTAAAGATATTAAATTCTACAGTAAAAGATACATTAGAAGAATCTTTTGAACCAGTTAGAGAAAATTATGTAAAGCTAAATAAATCGATAGAAGATTTAACAAAAGATATTTTAAACGATGAAAAAGTTATTAAAAAATCTGAAAAAATTGCCCAAATGTCTAAAGACTATATCGAAAAATATTGGAATAGACTAAAAAGTATAGACAGAACAGATCGTATACACAGTTTAATGGAAGAGATGCTATTAGAAATAAAAACTAATCTTCAAGAGTTTGAATATATTGATATTTATGACGGATATCAAATTATTGCTGAAATTTGGCAAAATAATCTGGCCAGCGATGCAGAACTGATTGCGCTAAATGGATTTTATAAAATTGGTAGAAGCAGAGAAGAGAATATAGTAACAAAAGGCAGCGGAAAAAACAAAAGAGAGGTTCAAGAAGGCTGGAACGGAAGCTTAATTCCAAATGAAATTATAAAAGAAAATCTATTTAAGGAAGAAGTGCAAAAACTTGAAGAGCTAAAGAACAGATTGGCAGAAACAGAAAGTGAAATTGCAGAATTAATAGAAGCTGCAAAAGAAGAAGAGACTGACGAAAACATTGCCCTATACGATGCATTGAGAAGAAATGCTGAAGATGAAGTGACAGATTCTTTTGACGTAAGAGCGCTAAAGACAGAGCTTTCAAACGCCGAAAAAGGCAGTTTGGAGTATAATCTTTTGAAGAAGGCAACAGATTTGTTGGCTAAGAGAACGAAATTAAATAGAGAAATAAAATCATTTGAAACGAAATTAGATAACGAAGTGGAAGATAGAATTTTAGTTTTAACTGATGCTGAAATTGACGATTTGGTTTATGAAAAATGGTTTGGCGAGACAGAAAAAGCTTTTGTAAATCTTGTTGAGGCGCCTTTGAAAGAAGAACTCGAGATTCTGAAAATGCTAAATGAAAGATATGAAGACACCTTATCTGACATTGATTCTCAAATTAGAGAACTAGAAGCTGAATTTGAAAAGATCTTAGCTGAATTGGTGGTGGTGAAATGACCCAAAAAGAAAAATTAATACCTAAAAGAAGGTTTAAAGA